>SVND01000001.1 GCA_015067075.1 Oscillospiraceae bacterium | reverse complement strand
TGTTTCCGGAGGATGTAATTCGGGAACAGAGACCGTTATTGGCGGTCATTTGTCGGGCGGTTGCAATAGTGGTGGAGACATCACGGTCGCAGGATCTTTTTCGGGAGGCTGTAATACAGGCGGCACCATTACTTGCGGTGGAAATCTTTCGGGTGATATTAACTGTGGAGGAGATGTGACAGTAAAGGGAGATGTTGAGGCTGTAAGGATTAAGGGAAATGTTATTTGCAATTCTCTGAAATGTGATAAAGTTGAAGGCGACGTTACGATAAATAGCGTTGACTAAAAAGGTTCGAAATTGTTGGGGCAACCCAAAAAGTCCAAGTCTTTCGACTTGGACTTTTTCATTTGTGCCGCAGGCACAACATCATTTGACCGAAGGTCAATATCATTTCGAGCGCAGCGAGAACATCATTTCTCATTTTTCGGCACAAATGAATGATGTTGCACTACGTGCAAATGATGTAGGCTTCCGCCCAATGATGTTGCGCTTCGCGCAAACGGAGAGTTGTAATTCCGTCCTACGAGCCAAAAAATTCCGTACATGTAAGTGCGCGAAATTTTTACCTTTTTACTTAAAATCGCATTCAGGATTTCCATAAAAAATATTTCACATTTGGCAACGGCAAATATTTTATTAAAACCTCAAACTCCTTGATCTTCAAGGACTTTTTGTGCTTTTTAGAAAGAGAAGCTGTTTTTGTTTATATTGAAATATATGATATTATGTGGTATAATAAATCGGACAATAAAATTTATGGTTAGGAAATATGAAAGAGTTATCTTTTGTAATGAGTGCGGTGGCGCTCTGCCTGTATTCGTTAAGCTATTTTTTTAATAATAAGAAAAACTATTTGATGCTGCAGCTTATCGGCAATGTTTTTTTAGCCCTTTCCTATTTGCTGATGGGATCCTATTTCACTATGGTTTCTTTGATAATAGGTATTGCTCGCGGCTCGCTTTGCTACATATATGAAAAGAAGGACAAAAAAGTTCCTGTCTTTGTGATTGCAGGACTGTGTTTGGCGACGGTCTTGAGCTATATTATAATAAATCACGTTGTACTGTCACAAGCCTCTGTATGGGATTTTGTGTATTTATTTGCTTCATGTATGTATGCGGTTACTTTTGCCATTCGCAATATAAAAGTTATGAGATATCTGGTGTTGATACCTCACTCGTGCGCAATTGTGTATAATTTGCTTATAAAAGCTCCAATCACCTCGGCTATATCCTATGGAATCGAATTGGCAGTCACTGTTGTAGCGATTATAAAGTATGGGCTGGAGAAGGTGCGGAGCGGCGACAAATAAAAATTAGGTCGTAATTTGTAATTTGATCGATAAAAAGTGAGGAATTGTAATGACAGCAATAGCAAAAGAACTTATTGAAAAATACAAAGAAGATATAAATGAAAATAATTTCGAAAATCTTTTCCGTGATGCGATCGACAAAGGCGCGTTGAAAGAAATATTGGAAAGGATACTGCTTGCCGGAGTGACGATTCCTGATGGTATCGTAGGTAAATGCTTGCGAGAGCAATATGAAAAGATGAAAAGCCTGCTGTTTACAGAAAAAACAGTAACAGAAAGCAAAGTTGAGCAAGAAGAAAGGATCAAAACTGCTGAAAAGATGCTTATTAAGCTATCGATGATGCAAAATCCTGATTTTCGGATTTTCCAAGAGTTTGAGGATGTCTTTTCAAAAAATAAAGGAGAAGCACCATATTTAAAAAAATATTTACTTGAAGAAATAAAAAGAGCATTTAGCAGAGAATACATTTTGGAGGAGATAGAAAAACTCCAAAGCTGGGATAAAATGATGCGAGAAGGAAAGGCGCTGTCTTTAGCGAATCAAACACGCGGAGATCTATCGTATCAATTAACGTCGCCTGAATCATGTCAAATGGCATATTCAATGGCTTCGAATTCCTATAGTGTGCAAGCAGAAATTGAAAACAGAGCGGAGCTTAAAAGAGACACTATAAAAAAAGAAGAGAAAAAAGGATTTTTAGGTTTGTTTGGCCGTAAAAAGAAGGCGGACAAAGAAGATATCGCGGCGCCGCCGCCTTCTATCGATAGTGTTCAATTTTCTGCAGTCGCTCCTAATAAAGTTGTTGCGGGAAAGTATTTACCCATCAATATCGTTATGTATGAGGAGTCTTTCAGAAAGGCGGTAGACAATATTATCCGCTCACACGGAGAAAATGCAAAAGAAGCAAAAAGCGGATATCACGATGTAGTAAGAAATTCATTAATTAAAGTGATTTTAACTTCTAATGATGTGATGATCGAAGACGGAGAGCAGGAACAAAAGTGGAACGGTAAGTATTTGAATTTTGAATTTGCCGCAAAGACTCAGAAAGATTTTGAAGGGGAGCAGATCCTGCTATCCGTAGCCATTTATATAAACGATGTAATTGCCACCAAATTGAAGCTGATACTTGATTGCGAAAAGAAGCCTAAGAAAAACATAAGCATTACGAGAACAGATATTGTCTCGGCTTTTGTCTCTTATGCAAGCCAAGACCTGGAGCGTGTAGCGGCAATTATCCAGGGAATGAGAAAAGCGCGCCCGGATATGGATATTTTTCTTGATGTTGAAAATCTTCGTAGCGGACAAGTTTGGTCAGAGGTGTTGGAAAGCGAAATAGCAAGTCGAGATGTTTTATTCCTTTGCTGGTCTAAGCATGCGAGAGCGTCTGAGTGGGTAGATAGAGAGTGGAGATACGCTTTAAAAACGAAAGGAGAGGACGGAATTGAGCCGATTCCGATAGATCCTCCTAATAGTTGTCCGCCGCCGATTGAGCTTCAACAAAAGCATTTTAATGATAAGATGTTATTCATCATTCAGGCGGCAACACATGAATGGAAAGGTCCTTGTCTGTTCCGCGTTAAAACGAAAGAATGCTTGCCTATAAAAAAATCAATGGTTAGCTTAGGAAAACAGCAAGAGAACGTTGATTTATTTATAGGAGATAACGCAAGAATCAGCAGAAATCATGCTAATATTTTTGAACGTAATGGGAATTATTATATAATCGACTTGAATTCGATGAATCATACATATGTGGATGATGTGCTTATTCCCGGCAACGTAGAGACGAGGATCTACTTTGGCACAAAAATCAGATTAGCAGATGAAGAGTTTGAATTTATATATAAGAAATAATTCACGAATTTTTGAATGAATTTTATTAAACAGCATCTTTTTTTAAAAAATATGCTAATCATCTTTACAAATATTTTAATAAGTTGTATAATAATATATTATATAGCTTATTAAATTTCCAAAGGAATAAGGAGAAAAACATGAAACTTATTATTAAAGACAATTATGAAGCCATGTGCGAATGGGCGGCACAGCATATTGCTAACGCTATAAACGCGCACAAAGAAGACCGTCCGTTTGTACTTGGATTGCCTACGGGTTCATCTCCCCTTGGCGTTTACAGAAGACTCATTGAAATGAATAAAGCGGGTAAGATCACATTTAAAAACGTAGTTACCTTCAATATGGATGAATACGTTGGCTTGCCGAAGGATCACGACCAGAGCTATTGGTATTTTATGCACGATAACTTTTTTAATCATATTGACATCCCTGCTGAAAATGTAAATATTCTTGACGGTATGGCAGAGGATCTTGAAGCTGAATGCCAGCGCTATGAGGATAAGATCGCATCCTATGGCGGTATTGATCTGTTTTTAGGCGGAAGCGGTGTTGACGGACATATTGCTTTCAATGAGCCCTTTACTTCTCTTACATCAAGAACAGGTGTCCGCGCCTTGACAGAGGACACGTTAATAGTCAACTCCCGTTTCTTCGGCAATGATGTTAATAAGGTTCCGAAGACAGCTCTTTCCGTTGGTGTTGGTACGGTTTGTGATTCCAAGCAGGTATTGCTTTTGATAAGCGGCCACAATAAGGCTCGTGCATTGCGTCACTGTGTTGAGGGCGGCGTTGATCACGCTTGGACGATAAGCGCATTACAGATGCACAAGGATGGAATAGTTGCTTGCGACGAGGCTGCTTGCGGCGAATTGAAGGTTGACACCTACAAATATTTTAAGGAAATTTACAAAAACGAAAAATAATTATTGAAAAACGAAGCATTTATGGTGCCTCATTTCATGCTGAAGACAAAAAAGGAGTTTCGCAAGCGAGCGAGACTTCTTTTTTGCTTTAAATTAGGCAAAAAAGGTTTAAAGCTGAGAAACTCAAAAAAGCAAATCGTGAGACGGGCTTTTTTGAGTAAGAATTAACGATAATAAGCTTTGTAAAATTGAACGGAGTGCGATTGTTTAATCTTTTAAGAAATGGCAAGTGGCAATTTTACTGCCTATGTCTGTACGAAAGATCATGTAGAGAGATAGGTATTAATCGCGACAAATTTTGAAAAATTGATATAGTAAGTATAAAAAAGACGGAAACGCTCCGACATTTTTTGATAAATAAAATGGTAGGAAATAAGCGGTGGAAATTTGTATAAAAAAGCAATACTTGACAAGCTTAATTTAACGAAGTATAATATAATATATAAATATAATGGGAGAATATGCGTATGTGGTTAGCTTGTTTTTTACTGTCCATAGGATGCCTTGTATTGTCGATAGTTTCTTCAGCAGCTATAAACAGCAATAGAATTATAAAAAAATATAAAATTAATCTTTTTAATTTGTTGTTTGCCAGCGTTTTTATAGCGACGGTTTTCATGTTTTTCCCCACGCACAGCGCGTTTGCGGAGGAGACTTTAAGCGGAGAATGGAGAGCCTTTCTGTTATCTGTTTTTAATTCCATGCAGGTTTTTACAATAGGCTGTGAGTTTTCCATTGTAACAGACAGTATGATTTTCTGTCCCGATTGGCTTGATGCTATTTATCAAAGCTGGGCGGCTACGCTGTTTGTTCTCGCGCCCATATTTACTTTTGGATTTGTTTTGTCGCTTTTCAAAAATTTATCGGCGTATTTGAAGTATTTGATAGCATACTTTAAGCAAGTATATGTTTTTTCTGAATTAAATGAAAAGTCATTCGTGCTTGCAAAAGACATAAAAACCAATAATAGAAAAGCTGTGATAGTTTTTACGGATGTGTTTGAGGGCAACGAAGAAACGATATATGAGTTGGTCGAAGAAGCAAAAAAGTTGGGAGCTATTTGCTTTAAAAAGGATATAGTGGTCGTAGATTTTAAAAAGCATTCGCCAAGCAAGGCAATATACTTTTTTGCAATTGGTGGAAATGAAACAGAAAACTTAAACCACTCCCTTAAGCTGATTGAAAAATACAACCAAAGAGAAAATACGCATATTTATGTTTTTTCCACAAAAATCGAAAGCGAGCTTCTTTTAACGTCTGTTGATAAAGGAAAAGTCAGAGTGCGCAGAGTGAACGAGGTTCAATCGTTGGTGAACAGAGTTCTTTATGAGCACGGAGAAATCATTTTTGAAAGCGCAAAGGATGCTAATGACAATAATAAAAAGATATCGGCCGTCGTGGTAGGAATGGGTCGCCATGGTACGGAAATGGTCAAGGCTCTTTCGTGGTTTGGGCAGATGAACGGATACAGCCTTGAGATAAACGCTTTTGATAAAGACCCTCTCGCTGAAGAGAAGTTTATCTCGCTTGCGCCCGAGCTTATGTCACCTTCTTACAACGGAGTCAAGGTTGAGGGCGAAGCTCAATACAAAATTACGGTACATCCTGATATAGATGTTGACACGATTACTTTTGCCGATGCGATAATGAAGCTCAAGGATGCAACGTATGTTATGGTTTCATTAGGAAATGACGATGTAAATATAACTACAGCTATAAAGTTAAGAATGTATTTTGAGCGGATGAAAATTCGCCCTGTTATTCAAGCGATAGTTTATAATTCTCAGCAAAAAAAAGCGTTGCAAGGAATAAAAAATTACAGGGGGCAGGAATACGGAATTGAGTTTATTGGGGATATAGAGTCGTCTTATACAGAGCAAGTCATTATTGATTCAGAGCTTGAAAACGATGCATTGAGACGACATCTTAAATGGGGCAAGGAAGAAGAGTTTTGGACGTATGAATATAATTACCGTTCGTCTATGGCTTCCGCTATCCATATGAGGGCTCGAATAAAATGCGGTATTCCGGGAGCAACAAAAAAGGAAGAAGAATTGACAGAGCAAGAAAGAAATATTATCGAAGTGCTTGAGCATCGACGCTGGAATGCATATATGAGAGCTGAGGGATATGTCTTCAGCGGCTCAAAAGAAAAATCCAGCAGAAATGACCTTGCAAAAATGCATCATGATCTGGTTGATTTTTCATCATTGACAGAGGAAGAAAAAAGAAAAGACAGCCGCGTAGGAACAAACTGATTAAGGAGAGGGCAAAATGAATGAACTGAAAGCAAGTGAAATTTTAAATTTAGTAGCTGAAGCATCGAAAAAAATAGGAACAAGGGGTAACCATGCATTTACAGCAGAAAGATTTATAATTGCGCTTATTGATAAAATAGCGGAAAGCACGAATGAAGAGCAAGCACAAGAGCTTTTAAAAGCGGATGAAATGCTTAAAAAAGCTTTTGCAGATATTGCCGAAGCAAAAGAAAAGCTTCTCGAATACGTTTGCAGAGAAAAAGGCGTTGTATTTTTAGATGATCTTTATATGAAAAACAAGCTTAAACAGGCAGCTGAAAAGGCGATTAAAGCAGAAGCTGAAGAAGTAGATGTTGCATTGCTTCTTTCGTGCATTTTACAAGATCCCAGCGATATGATCAAATCAATTTTTTGCGATTCGGAAGCCGAAGAAGGTGTGCCGACGGATGTGAAGGCTGTAGAAGGAGAGAGATTAACGAAACTTGAAAAAGAGAAGGATCCTCAACAAAAGAAAACAGAAGTATCCGAGTTAATATCTGACGTTAAACGGATAAGAGAGGAGCTTCAGAGCGTAATATACGGTCAAGATAATGCAATAAATGTTTTTACCGCAGGTTATTTTCAGGCAAGTATGCTTGCGTTACTTGATAAATCGAGAAAACGCCCCCGTGCATCCTTTTTATTCGCGGGTCCTCCGGGTGTTGGCAAAACATTTTTAGCTGAAAAAGCAGCGGCAGCACTTAAACTGCCGTTTATGCGCTTTGACATGAGCGAATATTCGGACAGAGAAGCAACTCTTGAATTTTGCGGAACCGATAAAGTGTATAAAAATGGAAAGCCCGGAAACGTTACAAGTTTTGTAGCTGAAAATCCTAAATGCGTTTTACTTTTCGATGAAATAGAAAAAGCAAATATTTCTGTTATATACTTGTTTTTGCAGATGCTTGACGCAGGAAGACTGCGTGACAATTACACGGATAAAGAGGTGTCTTTTTCTGACACCATAATTATTCTTACTACGAACGCAGGAAAACAGCTTTACGAAGATAGTGAAAGCGGAGATTTTTCGACGCTGTCAAGAAAAGTTATAGTTAAAGCGCTTCAAAAGGATGTAAATCCCGAAACGGGCGCACCGTTTTTCCCGGGCGCGATCTGTTCGCGTTTTGCATCAGGAAACGTGGTTATGTTTAACCATATTGGAGCGCATAATCTCAGATCGATTGCGAAAAAAGAAATTGAACGCCATGCAGGCAACCTTGAAAAAGAAACAGGCATAGTCTTACAGATAGACGATGCTGTATATACTGCGCTTTTGTTATCTGAAGGCAGCAACGCAGATGCGAGAACTATAAGAGGAAGAGCGGAAACATTTTTCAATGACGAGCTTTATGAGCTTTTAAGACTTGTTGCATCTGAAAAAGCAGAAACAAGTATTGACGATATTGAGAAAATACATATAAAAGTCGATTTAACACGAGCGAAAAAGGATATTGCCGACCTTTTTGAAATCGGTGAAAAAGCTCAAATATTAACTTTTGCAAGGGAAGAAATAGCCAACGCTTGTATCGAAAAAGCAAATAAGCTTGATATATCTGCATCACAGAGCTTCGAAAAAGCGGTAGATATTATTAAGAATAAAAATATTGACTTTGTTTTGTTGGATATGAAATTCGGAACACCGAACGAAGCGACAGAAAGCTTAAATATCGAAGACATTGAATCGCCAGCGAGAGAGCTGTTTAAGTTTTTGAAAGAACAAAGAAATAGTTTACCTGTATACTTACTTGAAAGTAAGAATTCTGCATTGAGTGAAGAAGAAAAAATATCTTTTATGCGTCAAGGAGTAAGAGGCTTTTTATGCATTGATGATGAGCAATTTGCGTCAAAGCTTAAAGCGATCGCCGAAGGTATTCATCAGCAAGCAAGCATGATAAAACTTGCAAGAGAAAACAAGATCATCTCTTTTGAAACGGCACAAAAAATATCTTTGGATGGCAAAGAAGCGGTGATAGAGCTTTTTGATTTTACTATGTCTGTGGCTGTCGACTCGGAAGATACAAAAAATGTTTTAGCTTCTCGGCCAAATGTTCATTTTGATGATATAATTGGTGCAAAGGATGCAAAAAAAGAACTTACTTATTTTGTTGAGTATCTTAAAAATCCTAAAAAGTATATGGGAACGGGTGTGAAAGCTCCTAAGGGTATATTGCTTTATGGACCTCCGGGCACAGGCAAAACGATGCTTGCAAAAGCTATGGCATGCGAAGCGGGAATAACTTTTATTGCAGCAGAAGGTAATCAATTTCTTAAAAAATATGTTGGCGAAGGCTCTGAAAAGGTACATGAGCTGTTTAAAACGGCTCGCAAATATGCTCCCTCCATTTTGTTTATTGATGAAATAGATGCCATAGCGAAGGAACGCAAAGGCGGTGCAAATTCAGGAGCGACAGGAGAAGAAACGCTAACGGCGTTTCTTACGGAAATGGATGGATTTGTAAGTGATTCAACGAAACCTGTTTTTGTCTTAGCGGCAACGAACTTTGATGTTGAACCCGGTGGAGATAAGAGCCTCGACCCGGCACTTATGCGTCGTTTTGACAGAAGAGTGTACATCGATCTTCCCGATAAAGCGGATAGAATTAGATTTTTAAAGATGAAGATCGATAAAAACAAAGCTCTTAATATTTCGGAGGCACAGATAGAAAACATTGCAATGAGAGCTGTCGGCATGAGCCTTGCACAGCTTGATTCTGTTGTCGAGTTGGCGCTTAGATCAGCTATAAGAGATGCAAAAATGGCGGTGACAGATGCGGCGCTTGAAGAAGCTTTTGAAACATTCAACAGCGGTGAAGTGAAAAAATGGGATGCTTCACAGCTTGAACGAGTTGCAAGACATGAAGCAGGACATGCTCTTCTTTGTTGGATGAGCGGAGAAACGCCGTCGTATCTTACAATCGTTGCGCGCGGAAATCATGGCGGATATATGCAACACTCTGAGCAAGAGGGTAAAGCGATTTATACAAAGGATGAGCTTTTGGCGCGAGTAAGAACATCTCTCGGTGGCAGAGCGGCTGAAATTGTATATTACGGCGAGCAAGACGGAATTTCAACAGGGGCAAGCGGCGATCTGGCATCCGCGACCAATGTTGCAAGACAAATGGTTTGCTCATACGGTATGGACGAGCAGTTTGGTCTTGCTGTTGATACGGGTTCATTGTCGATGGAAGCAAGAGTTGCTGTTAACCGTATTTTAAAAGAGCAAATGGAGTGTGCAATTCGGATAGTAGCTGAAAACAAGGAACGAATTGATTCCTTGGTAGAAGAGTTGATGGTTAAAAACCATTTAACAAAGGCAGAAATCGAAAAAGCGATAAACTGTTCGGGAAAATAAAATTAAGCAAAAGAATAGTTAAAAATATATGAGGAGATAGTTCGATGAAGATGACATTGTTGATCGTATTCGGAGTTTTATCATGTTTGGTAAGCATAGGTACAATTCTTTTGGCGACTTTAACGAAAGTAAAAAAGGAAAAAGGCGTATTGACACCTGTTCACATAGGAACGATAGGAGTGTTTATATCGGCTGTTCTGATCTTTATTCCGATCTATTATACCTCATATGAATTTGGCGATAGCTATAGCTATATAAGACCTGTTTTGTTGTCTATACATAATGCATTAAGACTTTTTATTCTTGATGGCGATTTTGAAATAATTATTAAATCACTGTCAGATCAGGGGAGCGAATTGAGTGTTTGCTTCTCCCTGTTTTCTGCTTTGCTTTACGTTGTTGCACCTGTCTTAACGTTTGGAAATGTTTTGACACTGTTTAAAAACGTAAAAGGAGAGATAAGATACGCTTGGAATAAAAAGAAAAAGCATTATATCCTTTCGGAGCTCAACGAAAGATCTGCTGTTTTAGCAAAAAGCATAAAAGATAAGGATAACGGGGCTGTAATCGTTTTTGCGAGTGTCGCAGAAGGTATAGATTATGAGCTGATAGCAAAAGCAAAACAGATGAAAGCCATTTGTTTGAAGAAAGATATTTTAAATTTAGATATTGTGAAGAAAAAAGGCGAAGTTGAAGTTTTTCTTATTGGTAACGACGAGTCCAAAAATGTAAGTCAAGCTGTAAAAATAACCAATGATCTTAATGAAAAAGACAAAAAGTACAATGTAAAAGTTTTTGCGTTTAGTCAAAGTAGGAGCAGTGCCTATATTATCGACTCCGTCAGATATGATAATTTGTTAAATCACAAAAACAAAGACGGAGCGAACGAGTTTAAGCTCAGAAGAATAAATGAAAGAAGACAGCTTGTATGGAAAACACTTCCGCAAATGAAGCTGTTTGACCTTGCTGACGAAAATAATAAGACTCTTTCTGTGCTCATAGCCGGTATGGGAAGCTATGGAATGGAGTTTTTTAAGGCGCTTGCATGGTATTGTCAATTTGAGGGATATAGGCTGCAAATGACTATTGTGGACAAAGAGGAACGTGTTGAAAAGCTTATAAAGCGGCAATGTCCGGAGTTTATGGAGAAGGGTTATGATATTAAAGTCCTTCCGAAAATCGACATGGAAACGTCAGATTTTGATGATCTGCTTTTATATACAGGTGATGACGAGAAATTAAAGCAGCTTTCAGAGCGGATAGAAAAGACAAACCTTGCTATTGTTTCTTTGGGTGATGACGAGCTCAATATTGATGTCGCCGTACATTTGCGAAGCCTGTTTGACAAAAAGAAAGTCTTTAAAGCGGGCAAAGATATAACGCTTAGCGAAGAAACGGTTGATATTTATGCCATTGTGTATGATGAGCAAAAATCAGGAATTTTACATCAAAAAGGTTTCAATAAAAACGAGTCCAATTATTTACTCAATCATAAAGATATTCCTTATCACATACATTTTATTGGCGGAATGTCAACACAGTTTAGTTATGACAATATTTACGAGCAAGAGCTTGAGCAAAAGGCTTATCGGCATCATGTGAGCTGGGTAGATGCAGAAGAAAAGATATATAAAGAATGGCGCGCAAAAAGTGTAAAAACTGAAGAATACGAATGGTACTTTATGAGCGAAAATACAGAGGAGTCCAAAGCGAAGGCGAAGCAAAAGTATGAAAAATACGAATATTACCGCTTGTCGTCGATCGCAAAGGAGCTATATCAGCAGGAGATCGAAAACAACAAAAAGCTGAAAGCGATAACTGACTGCTTAAGAGGCGGAGAATTGCAAACGTGCAACTGCGAAAATTGTGTAAGACGCAAACGGAGCGAGCATATGCGTTGGAACGCATATACAAGAAGCATGGGATATTCATTTAGCGAAAAGGTACGTGCTGACAGGGCGAAACTCCATGATAATTTGTGCGAATGGGATAAACTTTCGGAATTGGACAGATTGAAAGATTGATTCAAAAGGAGTTTTTATGTATAAACCTAAACCAATTGATACGAGTAAAGTTGAATTGCCGAGAGAGCTTATGGCGTTGACGGAAAAAATAGCTGAAAACGTGCATGAAAATTGGTCTGCAGGACGTATTGCTGAAGGTTGGACATATGGTGAAAAACGGGATGATTCAAAGAAAACAACACCGTGTCTTGTCCCTTATTCCGAGCTTAGCGAGGAAGAAAAGGAATATGACAGAAATACCGCGATGCAGACCTTAAAGCTGATTGTTAAGCTTGGGTATAAGATAGAAAAAGAAGGTTAAAAAAACGGGGAGATAAAAAATGAGCGAGCCAAATTCTGTAGAATATGATGTTTTTATCAGCTATAAGGCTGAAGAATTTACAGAAGCTTCATGGGTCAAATCAGTATTAGAAGAAAACGGAATGAGCTGTTGGATGGCACCTGCATCGATTCCCGGAGGAAGCAGTTATGCCGATGAAATTGAAGAAGCCATTAAAAAATGCGGCGTATTTGTATTGATTTTGTCGCAAAAAGCTCAGGAGTCCAAATGGGTAAAAAAAGAGCTTGACATGGCTCTTAACCTTGAAAAAGTCATACTTCCTTTTATGATTGAAAATTGCCAATTGCAAAGAGTGTGTAAAAAGAATAAATAGTGTAAAAATAAGCAGGCTACAATGAGTAGTCTGCTTATTTTTAGTCAAGCGATGTGTCTTGACTCGGTATCGGTATTAAAAGTAATCAGCTGTTGTGCTCCCTGTGCGCACCGTAATTGAGTGCGGATTTTAAAAACCACCCGTCGTCTGAAAAGAAAACGGTGACAGTAGAAGGAGAGTAAGATCCTGAATAGCTTTCGGTAGTTGCAGTTTGCACCTTTATGAATTTATCAAAGCATATTTCAACTGTGGAGTTATCTATCAAGCGAAAAGTTATGTATTTATAAATCTGAGCGGGGTCATATTGTATCATAACTGAAATTGCACGAATATCATCTTTTTTTATAAGAATACTGTCCGTGTCCGACTCATATTCCGCAAAGTTTCCGTCTGTGTTTTCCCGTAAAAACTGCTCTGTGACGGAAAAATTATTGCTGTTAAGAAAATTGCAAAGGTCATTTACGGAAACACTGCCTTTGTATACATTTTCAAGTGCATAAAAACAAGCAAGGGCTTCACCGACAGAAAAATCGGTCAGGGGATATCCAAAGCCTGTGAGAAAATAGCTTTTATATGCAATTTCCTTCATCAGCGTCATATCGCCGCTCAAAGTGTTTGAGATAAAAGTATCAGTGGATAATGCAACAATATACTCTGTCGGTGTCGGCGCAACGTCGTCAGATACGGCGTTGCCGCAAGCGCAGAATAGTGCAAAAATTGCGATAAGTATGAGTAAAACAGTGTATTTTTTCATGCTACGCCTCCTTTTTATGAATATGGATGCCAGCACCAACCATACGATCTGTAAACGATCCACATTATTTCGGGTAAGTTATTTTTATTTTTTGCGAGGTTCATTGCAATGTGAAAATTGAAAGAAGCTTCTTCTTGTTTTTCATTTATATATGTGCCTCTGAAACATAAAGAAGCATCTCCGTAAGTGCCTATAACATAAGCGTGTATATCGGTAAGAAGATTTACATTATAAGCAAACGGAGTTATATTTATTGACGAAATATTATCCAAAATCAGAACATTTTTTTCTTTGTCGTAATTAGCTATAGTTACAAGAGAGGGATCGAACACATAGCGATCGTAAGGTGCGTATTTAGTGGAGTACTCTTTCTCGTTGACGGTGACGGGATCGCTGAAATGCCTGTTAACTAAAAAATCAATAACGTCCTTTACGGGAATGATAATTTGTCCGCGCGCGTTTTGACTGTATAAGCACCCTTGTCGGTAAATAAAAAGCTTAAATAGGTTATCTTCGTAAAAATAGTCTCCGGAGGGATGATAGTTCTCACTTGGATTGTTAGGGTACAAAGGCACCGCTTTCACTTCAAAAATTTTATTATCGCTGGCAATAGCGAAATCGGTCACAAGCTCAATAAGCTTTTCGTGAGTATATTCGCCGTCAAAAACGAGTGATTCAAAAGTTTGATGAAAAGGGATGGGTGTTGGTGCGCTTGTTTGAGTTGGTGTGGGCGTATTTGTGGAAGTTGATGTTGCCGTCGGTGTGCTCGCTTGTGTAGGTGTAGCTATCGCCGTCGGTGTCGGCGTAACATCGTCAGATACGGTGTTACCACAAGCGCAAAACAGCGCAAAAATTGCGATAAGTATGAGTAAAACAGTGTATTTTTTCATGTTACGCCTCCTTTATGCATGCATTCCTCCACACCCCCTGAAAACAACTCTTATGATTTCGTCTTTATTTTCTTTATTGTAAATACATTGGGCGCGAACAGATTCGTTGAAAGGTACGATTCCATCCCCTAAAAGAGCAGTACCAATTATAGTAATGCTACCTGCCTTGTCGTTTTTTGGGTCGACGCGTATAGTAACGTCGTTAAAGAACGGAACAAAACGAATATCGGGAATCTCATCTAAAATAAGAGCGTTCTTTTTTGCATCAAATTCAGCAAAATCTACGAGTAATGGGTCAAAAACATAACGTTTAGGTGTTTTTCTGTTGGAAAATTCCTTTTCGTTAACGGTGACAGGGTTGCTGAAATGTGCATCCACTAAAAAGTCAATAACATCATCAACGGGAAAAACGTACTTGCCGTTTTTGTTTTTCTCGTATAGATGTCCCTTTCTATAAAGAAAGAGTTTAAATAAGTTGTTTTCCTTAAACTCTTGATACCCATCAAGTCCGCCGGGACAAAGGAAAATATGGTTATTGGAAGCAATAGCAAGATTAACAACGAATTCAATAAGATTTTCGTGATTGTATTCTCCATCAAAAACAAGGGCTTCATATGTTTGATGGTACGCAACGGGTGTAGGAGTGCATGTTGGCGTGGTTGTTGGATAAGTCGGCTTTATATAAGTAAAAACAGGCGTAATAGTTGATGTTGCCGTAGGTGTGCTCGTTTGTGTGGGTGTAGCTATCGCCGTCGGTGTCGGCGTAGCATCGTCAGCCGCACTATTGCCGCAAGCGCAAAACAGTACGAAAATCGCGATGAGTGTGAGTAAAACAGTGTATTTTTTCATGCTACGCCCTCCTTTTTATGAATATGTATGTCCGCACCAAGAATAGCTTCTGAAAACGATCCACATTATTTCGGGCAGGTTTTCTTTGTTTTTTTTGCAATCTGTACCAATGGAAAAATGGAACTCTTTCTCTTCTTGATTTTCGTCCATATATGTGCCGAAAAAACAAAGAGAACTGTTTTTTACCGAAGAATGAATATCTGTAAGAAGCTTTACATTATAAGCAAACGGAGTTATGTTTATTGACGGAATATTATCCAAAATCAGAACATTTTTTTCTTTGTCGTAATCAGCGATAGTTACGAGAGTGGGATCAAAAACAAAGCGTTTAAGAGGTAAGAGCGGACTAAAAAACTCTTTTTCATTAACCGTAACAGGATCGCAGAAATGCCTATCGACTAAAAAATCAATAACGTCCTTTACGGGAATGACAAATTGCCCACGTGAATTTTGGCTGTATAAGAGCCCTTGTCGGTAAATAAAAAGCTTAAATAAATTATCCTCCGTAAAGTAATGCCAACCAAAATTTTTTACATCAAGATTGTTAGAGTCCGGAAAATATTCTTGTCTGAGCGTAAAAATTTCGTTATCGCTGGCGATGGCGAAATCGGTCACAAGCTCAATAATCTTTTCGTGCGTGTATTCACCGTCAAAAACGAATGATTCAAAGGTTTGATGAAACGGGATGGGCGTAGAAGTCGGAGTCAGAGCGCTCGTTGGGGCGGTAAATATTGGCTTAAACGTAGGTGTTAGCGTCGGTGTGCTTGTTTGTGTTGGCGTAGCTATCGCCGTCGGTGTCGGCGTAACATCGTCAGATACGGTGTTACCACAAGCGCAAAACAGTACGAAAATCGCGATGAGTGTGAGTAAAACAGTGTATTTTTTCATGTTTCGTTTCCTTATGCGCAATGTCTTAAAAATTTAAAAACGTACCAATTCCCGAAATCGTCGAAAACCAATGTGATGTTATATCCGTCAAGCCACGAAATACCACCTGCGGTATAGCTGAAAACGCAATTAAGATCGAGCGTATTGTCCGTTATGATGGGAGTTGATCCGAGTTTTGTTTTTACAGTATGTATATCAAAAGAAGGACGGCTCACGCCGTTTACGGTAAAGGAGTCGCTTTTTATATCATATGGTAAAGAGGCATATTGTGACGAGGAGTATAAACCTTTTGCAAAATCGGTGTAATAAACATTAGATAAATGAAATGTTATGGAAGGAAGATGATTAAGAAAAAGCTGATTTTTATAAAATTCACGAAGTTCGTCAAAATATATAGTATATTCCTTTTGTTCGTCAAAAAAATCCCTGCCGCCGTATAGGATATAATATTTTATGTAAGCGTCATAATATTGAAAAATGACGTCATATTGCTCTTCAAAAAGCTTATCTGAATTACAAAAGGCATAATTTAAAAAAGAGGATACAGAGGGATCCGGTGTATCGCCGTTTTCCACAAAAGCAAGAAAAGCATCCAAAAAGCTTTGCGCAGCTGCCGTTGATTTTTCTGTAGGTTGCTTTATCTCCTCATAATTATCTTTCAAAATATCGGTAGGAGTTGGGATATCATTGGGCCAAATGAAAGGATAAGGAGTAGGGGTAGGAGTAGAAGTGGGATTTGGAGTAGGCGTGTTTGTGACAGTCGGCGTGCTCACTTGTGTGGGTGTAGCTATCGCATTCGGTGTCGGCGTAGCATCGTCAGCCGCACTATTGTTGCAAGCGCAAAACAGCGCAAAGAGAGAAAAAAGTATGAGTAAAACAGTATATTTTTTCATGCTACGCCTCCTTTTTTAGATATCTGCGCTGTCAAGGACAGCGCAGATAGATAGTAGTTATTGAACAGTTACAATGTAATTACTACAATTGCCAGAAGGATGATACAGTATCATTGTTTGCGTGTTGCCTAAACTATTATTTAAAACAATAGATTTGGATGACGCTGGTGAACTCGAGTTGTATGAAAAACGCAGATTACATTTTCTTATAATCATTATATAATAATAGTTTAAAGCTGTCAACTGTAATTTTACATTTTATTGCTCCTTCCCTTAAAAAAGTATTTTTTGTCGCATGCGATAAGTTGTTTGACGTGTTGCGTTTTGCCGAAAAGCTTGTGGAGATGTCCTCATTTCTTGTTCGGCATTATAATAACGCATTAAATTGGCCAAAATGTGACATAATTTAAAAAATTCACAAAAAAGCGCCCCTTGGAAAGGGGCGCTTTCAGCTTGTTTAATTAGTATTTCGGGCGGGCAACATAGCTCGTATGAAGGATCTCATGGGACTTATGGCTGCCGGGTTTGCCGAAGTATTCGTCGTAAACACGCTTTACGTCGGGATTTTCATGGGATTTTCTTACGGGAAGACTTTCGTCGTCCTTGTAAAGAGCTGCCGCACGAACCTCGCGAAGGTCGATCACGTTGCGGACAGATGCGGGCTGGATGGGCTGACCGCCGCCGTTTACACAGCCGCCGGGGCAAGCCATGATCTCGATGAAATCATACTGCTTTTCGCCGGACTTAACGGACTCAAGAAGCTTTCTCGCGTTTGCAAGACCTGATGCGACGGCAACGCGGATAACGTTACCTGCGAGAGTATAGGTTGCTTCCTTGATACCTTCAACGCCGCGAACGTCGGTGAATTCAAGCTTTTCAAGAGGCTGACCTGTAACGACTTCAGCCGCTGTACGAAGAGCTGCTTCCATAACGCCGCCTGTTGCGCCGAAGATAGTGCCTGCGCCGGAGCCGAGACCAAACGGAGCGTCAAATTCGCCGTCGGGAAGCTCTGTAAAGCAAAGACCTGCTTTCTTGATCATTCTTGCAAGCTCGCGAGTTGTAAGAGCAACGTCGATATCGGGGATACCCTTAACAGCTGCCTGCTCGTGACGGGAAGCTTCAAACTTCTTCGCTGTGCAAGGCATGATGCTGACGACGAAGATGTCCTTCGGATCGATGCCTATTTTTTCGGCGTAATATGTCTTTGCGACAGCGCCGAACATAGCCTGCGGAGACTTGCAGGAGGAGATGTTGGGGATAAATTCGGGGAAGTTGTGTTCCGCAAATTTTACCCAACCGGGTGAGCAGGATGTGATAAGAGGAAGATTTTCCTTCTTTGTATATCTCTCAAGGAATTCAGTTGCTTCTTCCATGATGGTAAGGTCAGCTGTAAAGTTTGTGTCGAAAACGCCGTCAAAGCCGAGCATCTTAAGAGCTGTGACCATCTTACCTGTGACGATAGAGCCGATAGGCATACCGAATTCTTCGCCAAGACCTACGCGGACAGAGGGAGCTGTCTGAACGATGACGTGCTTTGTCTCGTCGTTGAGAGCGTCGAATACCTGCTGTGTCTGGTCACGCTCAGAAAGTGCGCCTGTGGGACATACGTTGATGCACTGACCGCAGGATACGCAAGCGGTATCACCGAGACCTGCCTCGAAGGGAGAGCCGATATTTGTGCTGAAGCCACGCATATTTGCGCCGATAACGGATACGGACTGTTGCTTCTGGCAAGCGGCGACACAGCGACGGCAAAGAATGCACTTTGTGTTGTCGCGGTACATATGGATAGCGGAATCGTCTATCTCATACTTTTCCTTTGCGCCGTCATAGCGGCCGCAATCTTCAATGCCGTAATCGTTGCAAAGCTTTTGAAGCTCGCAGGAGCCTGAACGTACGCAGGACAAGCATTTTCTGTTATGTGTGGAAAGGATAAGCTCAAGAGTCATCTTTCTGGACTTGATGACCTTGGGGCTGTTTGTTATAATTTCTGTGCCATCTCTGTCGATGGGGTATACGCAGGAAGCGACAAGGCTGCGAGCGCCCTTTACTTCGACAACGCAAATACGGCAAGCGCCTATTTCATTGATATCCTTAAGATAGCAAAGTGTGGGAATTTCAATTCCGTTTTGGCGGCAAGCCTGAAGAATTGTAATGCCTTTTTCAACGGTATAATCTCTGCCGTTAATTTTAATGTTTACAGTTTCCATTGTTGCTGCCTCCTTACTTCTTGATTATTGCGCCGAACTTACATGTTTCAATGCAAGCGCCGCACTTAATACACTTAGTCTGATCGATAGTATGAGCAGTCTTGACTGCGCCGGAAATCGCACCAACGGGGCACTTTCTTGCGCAAGCTGTACAGCCCTTGCACTTGTCTGCTTCAATGCTGAAGGAGAGAAGATGCTTACATACGTGAGCGGGACAAGTCTTGTCTTTAACGTGAGCAATATACTCATCGCGGAAGTAACGGAGAGTGGAGAGAACGGGGTTGGGAGCTGTCTGACCGAGACCGCAAAGAGCATTTTCTTTTATGTAATAGCAAAGCTCTTCCATCTTGTCGATGTCTTCCATCGTGCCCTGACCTCTTGTTATCTTGTCGAGCATTTCATAAAGACGCTTGATACCGACACGGCAAGGAGTACATTTACCGCAGGATTCGTCAACGGTGAATTCAAGGAAGAATTTAGCGATATCGACCATGCAGTTGTCCTCGTCCATAACGATAAGACCGCCGGAGCCCATCATTGAGCCGATAGCGATAAGGTTGTCATAGTCAATGGGAACATCGAGATGTTCAGCAGGGATGCAGCCGCCGGAAGGTCCGCCTGTCTGAGCAGCCTTGAACTTCTTGCCGCCGGGGATGCCGCCGCCGATCTCTTCGATGATCTCGCGAAGAGTTGTACCCATGGGAACTTCAACAAGACCTGTGTTATTGATCTTGCCGCCGAGAGCGAAAACCTTAGTGCCCTTGCTCTTTTCAGTACCCATAGAGGAGAACCATTCGGGACCGTTAAGGATGATCTGAGCAATGTTAGCGTATGTTTCAACGTTGTTGAGGATGGTCGGCTTGCCGAAAAGACCCTTGACAGCGGGGAACGGAGGACGGGGACGAGGCTCGCCGCGCTTACCTTCGATGGACGTCATAAGAGCTGTTTCTTCACCGCAAACGAAGGCGCCTGCGCCAAGACGGATCTCAACGTCGAAATCGAAGCCGCTACCGAGAATGTTTTTGCCGAGAAGACCGTATTCGCGAGCCTGCTTGATAGCAACTTCAAGACGGCCGACAGCGATAGGATATTCAGCACGAACGTAGATATAACCTTGAGATGCGCCGATAGCGTAGCCTGCAATAGCCATAGCTTCGAGTACGCAGTGGGGGTCGCCTTCAAGAACGGAACGGTCCATGAATGCACCCGGGTCACCTTCGTCAGCGTTACAGCAAACGTACTTCTGGTCTGCCTGATTCTGAGCGGCAAAGGCCCACTTCATACCTGTGGGGAAGCCTGCACCGCCGCGTCCGCGAAGACCTGACGCCTTGATTACGTCGATAACCTGAGCAGGTGTATATTCTGTAAGACATTTTGCCAAAGCTTCGTAGCCGTTATATGCGATATATTCCTCTATGTTTTCGGGATCGATAACGCCGCAGTTACGAAGAGCAACACGTCTTTGCTTTCTGTAGAAATCAGTGTGATTAAGAGATTTGATCTTATCATCTTCTTCAACAGTTTCCTTGTAAAGAAGATGCTTTACGGGACGGCCCTTGAGAAGGTGCTCGGTGACGATTTCGGGAACGTCTTCAGCTTTTACCTGAGAATAGAAGCAGCCTTCGGGATAAACGATCATGATAGGACCTACGGCGCAAAGACCGAAGCAACCTGTGCGAATGACCTTAACTTCTTCGGAAAGACCGTTTTTTACGATTTCAGCTTCAAGAGTTTCGATAACCTTGGCACTGCCGGAGGATGTGCATCCGGTACCGCCGCAGACAAGAACGTGTGAACGATACATAAATTAACCTCCTTATTTATCATCACCGACGAACTCGGTGACAACAGCTCCGCCAACGATGTGCTCGTTTACAACGCGAACAGCGCGGTCGGGTGTCATTTTAATGTAAGTAGCTTTCTTTTCGTTGCCGAAGTATACATCAACGATGGGCTCGTTTGCACAATCACCTTTGCAGCCCATTTGCTCAACGGCAACGTCTGTAAGACCGTGCTTTGCAATTTCTTCGGTAAAAGCGATGACAACGGGGCGAGCGCCTGCGGCGATACCGCAAGTACCCATACCGACAATGATCTTAATGTTTGCCTTGTCGTCGTCACGAATGCCTATTTCTTTTTGCATTTTTGCTTTCAATGCTTTAAGTTCTTCCAAGCTTTTCATGAATATATTTATCCTTTCGATTATATTTTGTTTCGATTGAGATATTCCCTGATAAAAAGCACCACTTGCGGTGAACTGATGGGGATATCTCCGAGGACCTCGCGGAACTGACGCGTATCTATCTCAAAAAACGTATCGTCCTTCTCGTGACGAAAATAAATATCCGCGTCAGTCGAGGTGATGAGAGAAAAAACAGTGTCTGATATATTTCCCAAGGGTGGACAGTCTATGTGGTCCGTATGAAATAAAGCGGAGACTGAGGTTCCCGTGTTGATTTTTGAGTAGATCGAAAATTTTCCGCCTGTAAGCTCGGCGGACATTTTGTAAAGAGAAATACCGAGTCCGACCTTTTTTGATTTTTTGGTAGTATAAAAAGGATCAGTTGCGTTTTTTAATTGCTCATCCGTCATACCGTTACCGTTGTCGGATATGGTGATTTCAAGAGTATGAAGGAATGTTTTTTCGACTATTGCTATCTCTACTAAAGAGGCATTTGCGGTCAAAGAGTTTTGAGCAATGTCGAGAATACTGAGCGAGAGCTGATGCATATTACATATATTTCTCTAAGATTTTAACTGCCTCGTCAGGTGTGAGTCTTCCGTAAACGTCGTCGTCGATCGTCATAACGGGAGCAAGACCGCAAGCACCGATACAACGGCAGGCAGTAAGAGAGAACTTACCGTCTCTCGTACATTCGCCGGGCTGTATGCCCAACTTTTCGGAAAGCTTGTTAACTACATCACCGCTACCTTTAACATAGCAAGCAGTACCAAGACACACAGATATCTGATGCTCACCCTTGGGCTGAAGTGAAAAGAATGAATAGAAAGTAACGACACCGTATACTTCTTCAAGGGGGACATTGAGACCTTCTGCTACAGCTATTTGGACCTCGAGAGGAAGATAGCCGTAAATTTCCTGAGCTTTTTTGAGAACTTGAACCAAGGCGCCCTTGACGTCCTTGAATTCCGCAATCACCGCATTAAGCTTTTCGCGCTTTTCCGGTGAGTCCTTGAAAGGGACTGTTTCCAACTTGTTTTTCATAGGGAACTCCTCCTTGTTTGCTGCCTTTCGGCGCACATATCTGATGGATAGACAAACGTCTACCTTTATCAACTCAAAATATTATAGCATATATTTACGAATAAATCTATATTTATTTTAAAAAAATACTAAAAAAATAATTAAAAATAAAGGTTTTTATGTAAAAATGACGAAATTCAAAAGGAAAAATAAATACACACCCTGATTTTCGGAGGAAATCAGGGCGTGAAAACTATTTTTTTAATTTTTCGGGGCAAAAAGAAGCAAACTCACACTCATCGCATTTGGGTGATTGAGCCTTGCAAACATCGCGTCCGAACCAAACGATTCGATGGCAAAAATCAGATTGCTCTTCAGGCGGAATAAGTTGTTTCAGATCGCGCTCCGTTTTTACAGGGTCTTTTCCGTCGGAAAAACCGAGCCTTCCGCTTATGCGGATACAATGAGTATCGGCAACGATGGCGGGTTTTCCGTAGATATCACCTAAAATGAGATTGGCGATCTTTCTTCCGACACCGGGCAGGAGAAGAAGCTCCTCCATCGTATCGGGCACTTTTCCGTCAAATTTATCGCAAAGCATTTTCGCCGCGGCGCATATATCGCGAGCTTTTGTGTTAAAAAGACCGCAAGGGCGCACTATGGCGGCGATGTCGGCGACATCGGCGTCAGCAAAGCTTTGCAACGTAGGGTATTTAGCGAAAAGCTCTTCCGTAACGATGTTGACGCGTTTGTCTGTGCACTGCGCAGACAGGCGTGCCGCGATAAGCAGTTCATAGGGCTTTTCATAAGTAAGTGCGCAAAGGGCGTCGGAATAACGAAGCTTCAAAAGCTCCATTACTTTAATTGCCCGCTGTTTTTTGTCCATCTTTTTTCTTTGCATTTGCTCGGCAAATGTATCCTTTCCGCAGTTAAAGTGTGCTATTTTGCAAGTTCAACTGCGCGTTTGGTGCAAGCGTCCATAGCTTCTATAACAGAATTATAGAAGCCTGATTGCTCAAGAACCTCAAGGGCGGCGAGAGTAGTTCCGCCGGGGGAAGAGACCATTTTTATCAGCTCGTCGGGAGCATATTCGCCCTTTTCTATCATAGCGGCAGAGCCCTCAAGCGTTTTGCAAAAGAGTGTTTTTGCCGTGTCGGGGTCAATACCCATATTGACTGCGCCGTCTATAATAGCCTTTGCAAGCAAATAAATGAAAGCGGGACTTGAGCCGTTAACAGCGATGATCTCGTTCATCTTATCCTCGGGAAGCTCTTCGGTTATACCGACTGAGCGGAAAATATCGCAAGCTGTTTCAAATTCTTTATCCGTTACGGGAGCAACGTGGGAAAGAGCTGTTGCACCTTTGCCTAAAAGCGCAGGCGTATTCGGCATTACGCGAACGACCTTTGCATCAAAGCCTAAAGCTTGCTTGACATATTCGCTGGTTATACCTGCGGCAATGGAGATGAAAAGCTGTTGCGGCTTTGCGAGAGGGCGAAGATTTGCGAGCATATCGCCGTAGCTTTGCGGCTTTACGGCGAAAACCACTATGTCAGCAAAATGCATAAGATCCTCAAGGGAATCCACGGCAGTTGCTTTTCCGAAGAGCTTTGCGGCTTTTTCGCGGTCGATATCGTAAACACAAATAAGCGCGCCGTTGTTGGCGGCAGACAAACCGTTTATTATGGCAGTAGCCATATTACCTGCACCAATAAATCCGATTTTTTTCAAAATCATATTTCTCAACCTTTCATGAACGCTTATTTCTCAAGCATTTTTGCAGCTTTCATCATTATAGCGCACTCAACGCGCTTCTTTTCCGTTTCGCAGCCAACCTTATACGGCTTCATGATGTCGCCGTTAAAGTTGATATTGTTTGCGGAGCAACCGCCGCTGCAGTAAAATTTAGCGAAGCAATCGCGGCAGCCTTCACGGGTGTATACGTTTGCACTTGCAAATTTCGCTTTCATCTCCGTGTTGAATTCACCTGTTTTGACGTTACCCATGATGAAATCCTCGTTGCCTACAAACTGATGGCAGGGATATATATCACCGTTAGGAGTAATCGCGATGTATTCGTTGCCGCTTCCGCAACCGCGAAGACGCTTGATGGCACAAGGACCTTGCTCAAGGTCAATATTGAAATGGAAGAAGTTGAAATGACGGCCTTCCTTGTCGGCGCGGAGCATTTCTTTGGCAAGCTTTTCGTATTGCGCGTATATTTTCGGGAGATCTTCCTCTGTAATAGCGTAGGGCATATCAGGTGTTGCAACGACGGGCTCGACGGATGTCTGCTTAAAGCCGAGCGAGGCCAGATGCAAAACGTCTTCCGCAAAGTCGAGATTGTATTTTGTATATGTACCGCGGACGTAATACATATCCTGACCGCGGCTTTCGGCAAGCTTTTGGAATTTCGGAACAATATTATCGTAAATACCCGTGCCGTCGCGGCGTACACGTACGCGGTCGTTGACTTCCTTGCGTCCGTCGATGGAAAGAACGACGTTTGACATTTCCTTGTTAAGGAAGTCCATGGTATCGTCGTTGAGTAAAACACCGTTAGTGGTAAGGGTAAAACGGAAATTCTTATTGTGCTCTTTTTCGATGGAGCGTGCGTATGCGACGGTAGCTTTTACAACGTCAAGGTTCATAAGGGGCTCGCCGCCGAAGAAGTCAACCTCAAGATTGTGACGAGAAGCGGAGTTTGCGATAAGAAAATCGATAGCCGCCTTTGCAACCTCAAGGGGCATAAGCTCGCGGTTATGACCGTATTCACCTGTAGATGCGAAGCAGTATTCACAACGGAGGTTACAGTCGTGCGCGATGTTAAGGCAAAGAGCCTTTATGGGAGATTTGCCTAAAGCGAGTTTTTGAATATCAATATAATCGTCCTTGGAGAAAAGCTGTTCATCCTTATAAAGAGCATAGAATTCAGCAAATGCCTCGTCTATTTCGTTTTTGCTGTACTGAGGGAGCTTTTCGTAAAGCTCGGCAGGTGTCTGCTCACCCATATCCTGCTCTGATATGCAGTTGAGCACGTCAAAAGCTGTTTTATCGAGCACGTGAACGGCACCTGAATTCACGTCAAGTGCAATATAATAGCCGTTAAGATAATAGCTGTGTACCATTTGTTTGAAAGATCCTTTCGCTTCCAAGATAAATTTTAGGCGGGAATTTCTTCCCGCCGCTGAAAATCTTTACTTCTCGCACTTCTGATTAGCAACTGTGCAAGATGTCTTGCAAGCTGACTGGCAGGAAGCCTGGCATTCGCCGCAGCCGCCCTTAGCAGCGCTCTTCTTAAGATTCTTTGTGTTGAGAGTTTTGATATGTTTCATAATTTATCTATCCTTCCTTAATAGTCGTTTTTTACATTATAACATAGATTTTTTGAAAAATCAATAGTTATATACTTAATGATGCAATAAATTTGCTGATAAAATACCGCCGACAGTTGAGGAAATAATGCTGAAAAGCATTATTGAAATTGTCATGACGCCGAAACCGCTTTCCTGAAAGCAGAGCGCGCCGACGACAAAGACTGTCAGAAAAAACATTGCGCCGCCGATAAGACCGCTTACTATTCCCTTACCGTTTCGAGCCTTCGCAAGCAAAAAACCGCAAAGCAAAGCACCTACGGAGGCGGAGAGCACGACGAGTGTGTCTGCCGTTGAATCGGGGAGGGAGGTAGATGCCATCAGCGAAGAAAAAATGGCGATTGCGGCAACGCTGACAGCTAAGCCTGAAATAAGCGGAATAGAATATTTGAGTAAAACCGTAATAATGCTGCTTTTTTTATCTGCCATAAGAATATCGCTCCTTTAAAGGTTATGGAATATTCTTATGCAAAAGCAAGCCGTATTATTCGTCCTTAACGGTAATACGCTCCTGGATAGCCCACTTGCGGATCTTTACCTTCGTTTTGTCGGAGCCTGTTTCGATCGTGATGATATCGTCATCCTTGATGTTTACGACTCTGCCGATGATGCCGCCGATGGTGACTATTTCATCGCCTATTTCAAGAGCGTTGCGCATCTGAGCAGTTTCCTTTTCGCGCTTTTTCTGCGGACGGATAAGCATAAAATACATAAGAACAAGAACGAGGGGGATGAAGAGAAGGGAAATAATATTCATTCCGCCATCTGTACCTGCGCCGGCTCCGCTGCCTTCAGCAAAAGCAGAAACAGCCATAACAGAAAGTAAAGAGCCTGTAGCCAAAGCTGTCATAAGAAATTTTTTGAAATTCATGGTATTCCTCCAAAATTAAATGTAAAATATATTATATAATTATTTGTCCGATTTGTCAATGATTTTTCTTTAAAAAAAGTGCAAGTACTAAATATTTGTTGCGTTCAGTTAAAAAATATGTATAATACATTGAGTATATAAAATTTTTCGTTGACATTTTGGAAAGAATGTGGGATAATATTTATATCTATGTTCAGTAATAGTTTGGAGTATAGTCGAAAAAGGAGGATGTTTATCTATGCCCATAACTCAATACATACAGCAATTGGCATCGTCACCGGCTTTGCTGATAACGACGCTTTTAACACTGGGTGTTATTTTTGTAAACGGTTGGACAGATGCGCCGAACGCAATTGCCACCTGTGTATCTACTCGCTCAATGCGCCCTCGTGCGGCGATACTTATGGCGGCGCTGTTTGACTTTCTCGGCGTTTTTGTAATGACGATGATAAATAACAAGGTTGCGGTAACTGTATTCAACATGGTTGACTTTACGGTTACGGGAACTGAAAATGCGGTAGGAGATGCAACGATAGCTCTTTGCGCTGCAATGTTTGCCATTGTGACGTGGGCGGTGCTTGCGTGGGCGTTTGGAATTCCCACAAGTGAAAGCCATGCGCTTATTGCAGGTATATCGGGTGCGGCGATCGCACTTCACAGCAGCTTTGAGGGTATAAACGGAAGCGAATGGATCAAGGTTATTTACGGCTTGGTGCTCTCCACCATATTGGGCTTCGCAATGGGCTTTGTCATAGTAAAAATAGTAGAGCTTCTTTTCAAAAAAGTGCGCCTGGCGAAAACTACGAAGATATTCAAAGTCGGTCAGATAGGCGGCGCTGCGGCGATGGCGTTTATGCACGGCGCGCAGGACGGTCAGAAGTTCATGGGGGTTTTTTTGCTCGGCGTAATGCTTTCGGGCGGTAAAATGGGCGGAGCAAGCGAAAATTTCGTCATTCCCATCTGGCTGATGCTCCTTTGTTCAGCGGTAATGGCTTTCGGAACGTCCGTAGGCGGATATAAGATCATTAAATCCGTCGGTATGGATATGGTAAAGCTTCGCACGTATCAAGGCTTTTCTGCGGATATTGCGGCGGCAAGCTGCTTGCTTATATCTTCGCTTACAGGTATCCCCGTAAGTACAACTCATACGAAAACGACAGCCATCATGGGCGTCGGCGCTGCAAAGCGACTTTCAGCGGTAAATTGGTCTATAGTTAAAGAAATGGTCATGACGTGGGTTTTGACTTTCCCTGGATGCGGACTCATAAGCTTTTGCATGGTTAAGCTGTTTTTACTCATTTTCTAATAAGGAGATAATATATTATGGCAAACAATAGAGATATGTTTTATTACGACGCATTTGTAAAGCAAAGCGAATATTCATGCCGCGCGGCACAGCTTTTACAGGAGGTTTTTGAAAGCTATGATGAAAAAACTCTTTCTGTGCGCATAGAGCAGATGCATAAAATTGAGCATGATGCCGACGTGTCAAAGCACGAGCTTATGGACAAGCTGGCACATGAATTTCTTCCTCCCCTTGACCGTGAGGATATCAATCTTCTCGCCAACGAGATCGACAACGTAACGGATACGATCGAAGATGTTCTTCGTTGCTTCTATATGTACAATATCGTTGATATATATCCCAGCGCTGTGGAATTTTCAAAGCTTATCGTAAAATGCTGTGATATGCTTTTGCAGACGATGAAGGAATTCCGCAACTTCAAAAAGTCGAAGCTTTTGAACGGTCTTATTATTGAAATAAACAGATTGGAAGAAGAAGGCGACCGACTTTATACGGCGTACATCCGCCAGCTTTTCACTGAAAAATCCGATCCATATTCCGTAATGGCTTGGAAGGAAGCGTATAAATATCTTGAGCTCTCTTGCGATACGTGTGAGCACGTTGCAGATATCATCGAGAGCGTTATAATGAAAAACAGTTAAGGAAACGATATGAAAAAAGTGATGCTTGTTTTCGGTACAAGACCGGAAGCAATAAAAATGTGCCCTTTGGTGAACGAGCTGAAATCACGCTCAGGTATTAAAACTATAGTATGCGTAACGGGACAGCATAGACAAATGCTGGACAGCGTGCTTGAGGTTTTTGGTGTTGTGCCTGATTATGATCTTGCGATCATGAAGGAGCGTCAGACACTGTTTGACATAACTGTAAGTGTGCTTGAAAAGCTGAAAACGGTGCTTGAAGCTGAAAAGCCTGACGTTGTGCTTGTCCACGGTGATACATCCACAAGCTTTGCCGCTTCTTTGGCGTGCTTTTATATGCAGGTGCCCGTAGGCCACGTTGAAGCAGGACTTCGTACACATGATATATATTCTCCCTATCCTGAGGAGTTTAACAGACAGGCTGTCAGCATAATTGCAAAATACAATTTTGCGCCGACGGAGCTTTCAAAAAAGAACCTTGTGGATGGAAAGCACGGCGGAAAAATATACGTTACGGGTAACACAGCGATAGATGCACTGAAAACAACTGTGCGCTCTGACTATACCCATCCCGTGCTTGATTGGGCGGCAGACAGCAGACTTATTGTTATAACCGCTCATAGAAGGGAAAATCTCGGTCAGCCCATGCATAATATGTTCCGTGCAATAAGACGTATTATTGACGAAACGCCTGATGTAAAAGCGGTGTATCCCATACATCTTAATCCTGTTGTGCGTGAAGCGGCAAATCAGGAGCTTGCAGGCTGTGACAGAATAAGAATAATTGAGCCTTTGGACGTTGTTGATTTTCATAATTTCCTTGCTCGCTCTTATCTCATTATCACAGATAGCGGCGGTATACAGGAGGAAGCTCCCTCACTTGGAAAGCCCGTGCTCGTTATGCGCGACACGACTGAACGCCCCGAGGGTATTGCGGCAGGCACACTTAAGCTTGTGGGCACAGAGGAAGAGACTATTTACAGCGTTTTCCGCACGCTTCTTACGGATAAAGCGGAATATGATAAGATGGCTCATGCATCAAATCCCTACGGAGACGGTCTTGCCTGCGTAAGAATTGCAGATGCGCTTGAAAACGATTGATCTATAAATGAAACGGAGAAATGTAAAATGATACAGATTGAAATGGAAAACGGCGGAATTATAAAGCTTGAGCTTTATCCCGAAGCGGCACCGAAGACGGTTGCCAACTTTGAAAAGCTTGTTTCCGAAAACTTTTATGACGGACTTATTTTCCATAGAGTAATTGCGGGCTTTATGATCCAGGGCGGTGACCCCACGGGAACAGGCATGGGCGGCGCGAAGGATAATATCGTGGGCGAATTTATCATGAACGGTCACGCAAATCCCATATCCCATAAGCGCGGCGTTATCTCCATGGCGAGAGCACAGCATCCCGACTCCGCAAGCTCCCAGTTTTTCATTATGCACGAGGATGGCGAGTTCCTTGACGGTCAGTATGCGGCTTTTGGCAAGGTAACGGAAGGCATGGAGGTCGTTGACCTTATTGCAGCAACAAAAACAGACAGAAATGACAGACCTATAGAGGATCAAAGAATTAAGACTATCCGCATTATCTAAACGAAAAGAGACGAGTAATGGAACGTATTTTCAGTGCTGTGCAGGCATATGCAGACGAGGCATCAAAACTTCGCAGAGATTTTCATAAATTTGCAGAGGATGCATGGTGTGAATACAGAACGACGGCGCAGATAGCTCAATATTTGCGCCGAATAGGCGTGCCCTGCAAGCTTGGAGTCGGAAATATGGCGGAGCAGTTTGCGTATAACAGGCCTGAAAAGGAAAAGCTTGAAAAAGCGAAAAAGCGCGCTGAGGAGCAGGGTGTACCGAAAGCGCTGATTGAGGAAATCGGCGATTTTACGGGCGTGACTGCTGTGATAGACAGCGGAAAGCCGGGAAAGACGTATGCACTGCGTTTCGATATAGATGCTTTAACGCTGACGGAGTCGAAGACGGGGAGCCACCGTCCTTGGACGGAGGGCTTTGCCTCAGTCAATGACGGTGCTTGCCATGCCTGCGGCCATGACGGACATACGGCGATAGGGCTTATTTGCGCACGGATATTGAATGAAAATAAGGATAGCTTCTGCGGAAAGGTAAAGCTTGTTTTTCAGCCTGCCGAGGAAGGCGTCTGCGGCGCGCGCGCAATGATGGAAAGCGGTTTTTTTGACGACGTAGACGTGCTTTTGTCCGGTCATATTGGGCTTAACGCAAAGGAAAACGGACTGCTTGTAGCAAACACAGGCGGTTTCTTTGCGACGGCAAAGCAAAAAGTGGTGTTTAAAGGGAAAAGCGCCCATGCGGCAGCTGCGCCTGAAAGAGGAAAAAATGCTCTTCTTGCGGCGGCAAGTGCGGCGCTGAACGTATATCCGCTAGTACAGGATAGCCGCGGAATGGCAAGAGTTAATGTCGGCACACTCCATGCGGGCACGGTGGCGAATGTTATCCCTGAAAGAGCCGAGATGAAAATAGAAGGCAGAGCAATGACTACAGAGCTTTGCGATGAGCTGAGCGATAACATAAAAAGAGTTTGCGAAGCGGCGGCGATGATGTACGGTGTGCAGGTTGAAACGACTGTTTTCGGCGCGGCAATGGGTGCAAACGGCGATGAATCCCTTGAGAAAAAGCTGTGTGCTGTTGCAAGAAAATATAATTTAGCGGAAAAGATAAAAGAAAAAGGTGTTTTCGGCGCATCGGAGGATGTGTCGTGGATGATGGATGCGGTACAAAAAAGAGGCGGTGTTGCTTGCTATATGATGTGGGGAACGGAGCTCGCCGAGGCGCATCATAACAGTATGTTTGATTTTGATGAAAAAGTGTTGCCGTTTGCGATAAAAATATTGCTTGCCGCAATTTGCGAAGGCATTTGAAATAAGCTGTGGGAGGCTTTTAATGGAATTTGTTATTCACTCTCTTTTACATGCGGCTAAAGACTGCTTGAAAATGCTGCCTTTTCTTTTTATCGCATATTTACTGATGGAGATATTAGAGAACAGCACGTCTCATAAAGCGGAGCACGCCATAAAAAAAGCAGGTGTTTTCGGACCTTTTATAGGAGCTGTTTTAGGAGCGGTGCCCCAATGCGGCTTTTCGGTTGCGGCGGCGAATCTCTATTCGGGAAGAATAGTAAGCATAGGTGTGCTTGCGGCGGTGTTTATCTCTACCTCGGATGAAGCAGTACCCATTTTGCTTGCAAATCCGAAGCATTTCGGTAAAATACTTTTACTTATAGCGACAAAAGTTGTTTTGGGTATAATTGCAGGCTATCTTTTTGAATTTCTTTTTACAAAAACTCCTTTGGCGAAGCTTGCAAAGCCTGTGGTCGAGGACGTCCACGGACATGAGCATGAGAGTTGTCATAGCTGCAAGCATAGCCACGGAAAGATGTGGAAATCTGTGGTTTTACACACGCTCAGCACTTGGCTGTTTATTTTTGCTATAACTGCAGGGCTGAATATGATAATAGAAGCTGTTGGGCTTGAAGGCACAAAAACGATTTTTCTCGGAAATTCTATTTTTCAGCCCGTAGTTGCGGCACTTATAGGATTTATTCCAAACTGCGCCTCTTCCGTATTTTTAACGGGACTCTATGCGGAGGGAGCGCTCAGCTTCGGCTCCGTTATAGCGGGCCTTTGCACAGGCGCAGGCGTTGGAATGCTTGTGCTTTTCAAAGCAAATAAAAGTGTTAAGCAAAATCTTACAATTGCAGGACTGCTTTATGCTTTCTCCTGCGTTGTAGGTGTAATACTGCATATAATTGGTATATAAAATAATCAGTAATTAAAAGCGAGCGAGAAAATGGCATTTTCAAGAGCAAGACTTAAACCAAATAAAAGCGATGTAACGGCGCTGTATCTGCATATTCCTTTTTGCAGACAAAAGTGCCCTTATTGTGATTTTTACTCAATAGATACGGCGAATGAACAGCTTATGAAAAGGTATACCGATGCGCTGATAACTCACATGGACGACTACAGCTCGCAGCTTGAAGGCACGTTCATAGATACGGTCTACGTTGGCGGCGGAACACCTACTTGGCTCGGTACAAAACAGCTTAAACGCCTTTTCAAGCATATGATAAAATGCTTTGACATTGATGAGGATGCTGAATGGACTGTTGAGGCAAATCCGGGCACGGTAGACAAAACGATGCTTAAAAAGCTGTATAACCTCGGCGTAAATAGGCTTTCCATCGGTGCGCAAAGTGCCGTAAACAGAGAGCTTTCTTCGCTTGGAAGAATACATACCTTTGAAGACACACAGATAGCTGTAAACGAGGCAAGAAAAGTCGGCTTTGAAAATATAAGCGTTGATTTGATGTACGGTATCCCGGGGCAGACTTTAGAAACTCTTGAAATGAGTATAAAAAGACTGCTTCGACTAAATCCGCAGCATATTTCCTGCTATGGCTTGTCCATAGAAAAGGGAACTCCGTTTTATGTTCAAAGAAATTCTCTCGATATTGCGGACGATGATATGCAGCGTGAAATGTACGGCATGATATGCGAATATCTGAAAATGGCGGGATACAACAGATATGAAATATCAAACTTTTCATTGGCAGGATACGAAAGCAGACACAATATGAAGTATTGGATGGGCAAAGAGTATCTCGGATTAGGTCCCGGAGCTCATTCGTTTATAAATAACCAGCGTTTTGCTTTTAAGCGCGACATAAATGAGTATATACAGGCGGTGGAGGAAAACACCTCTGCTGTAAGTGAGATGGCGGAAATAACGAATGCTGAGCTGAAATGCGAATATATAATGCTTCGTCTGCGCCTTGCGGAAGGCATTGCCGCCGATGATTTTTACAAGCAGTTTGGCAGAGATTTTTATCAGGTATATAAAAATAAAATAGACCGCTACATAAAGAGCGGTCATATGGAATACAAGGACGGTCATTACCGTTTGACAACGGACGGACTGTATGTGTCAAACTACATTCTTTCAGACATTCTCACCTTTGAGCAGCAGTAGCTCCTCGTCTGTGATATAACGGCTTTCGCCGAGGGCGAGAGAGTCGTCGAGTTGCAGATTGCCAATGGATACCCGTTTAAGATAAAGCACCTTATTGCCGCGCGCCTCAAACATTCGCTTGACCTGATGGAATTTTCCCTCAACAAGTGTAACGGCGGCACGGCAGTCGGGCAATATTTCGAGCCCTGCGCTCATGCAAAGGTATCCGTCATCGAGCGTGATACCGCTTTTGAAAGCGGCGATATCGTCGTCGCAAGCGCTGTGATCGAGAGACACGACGTACCGCTTGGGTACGTGCTTTTTCGGCGATATCATCTCGTGGGCAAAATTACCGTCATCGGTGAGAAGCAAAAAGCCTTCACTGTCTTTATCAAGACGGCCTGCAGGAAAAACTCCGCGCTTGATGTCTTGAGGCGATAAAAGGTCGAGTACAGTTGCACAGGCTTTATCCTCCGTTGCGGAAAGATAGCCTGCGGGCTTGTTCATCATAATATATACAAATTTGCGCCACTGCGCTGTTTTTCCGTTGAGTGCCAGAACATCCTTGCTTGGGTCTACCTGCAAAGCGCCGTCGCGTAAAGCAACACCGTTTACGGTGACACTGCCTGCACGAATGGCTTTTTTTGCCTCGCTTCTTGTGAGGGAAAAGACGGAGGAAACGGCTTTGTCAAGTCTTTGTATGTCTTCGGACATATATAAGATCCTTTCTTGCAAAATAGAAACATATCGAGCCAAAGGGAGAAGATGTAATGAAAAAAATAGTACTGAGAATAATGTCAGCTTTACTGATTGCCGCTTCGCTTGCTATGCCTGCAAACGCGCAATCGGCGCAAAACCTCTTTCGCGCAACAGATGAATCGACGGGGTTTATTGTGGATTCTTATGTCGCGGATGCTCTTAAAGATACTTTTAAAGGCGAAAAAATAGGCTATTGGAGCGATATAGGAAGCGGAAAAAACGTATTCATTGATAATCAGACAGGACTTTTCGGCCATGCATCCGTACGTATCGATAACAGCGCAGACAGAGTGCAGGATGATAGCAGACGTCATACTGTCGTCGGTATAAACGCGCCCGTTGAAAAGGGAAAGACATATACGTTCCAGGCGTGGGTCAAAACTCAGGACGTTGACAGAGCAAGAGTGTATCTCGGTGCTGAATATTATCAGCAAAATCACGTACCCTTGAATGAGCTGACCGTTCAGTCTGAGCCTTGCCTTGACGGCACGAATGATTGGACGCTTTTGAGCCTGACGTTTACGGCTCCCAAAGCTGACTTTTACGCCGCGACCTGCGGAATCTATTTATGGGGCGCAACAGGCGTTATCTGGGCAGACGGTATAGCGCTGGTCGAGGGAAGCACGCCTGCGGCAAAGGATGATATAGTGAACCGCGACGGAAGCAAGCTTGAACCTTTTGTTCCTGCAACTCCTACACCTACCAAAGTGGCAGACAGAGATTTCATCGGTGACTATATGCAGGTAACGTATGTCCCCGAAACTATCCAGCAGCATGTGGAAAAGCAGGAAAAGGATATTTTCACAGAAGCGATGACATGGATAAGCGCAGGGCTTATAGCTGTCGGATGTATAGTTTTCCTTGTTGTGTGGCGCACAAAGGAGCAGGGCGAAAAGCTCGACAATGAAGCTGATAAATAATTTTACAGCGGGCAGACAAAAGTCTGTCCGCTGTTTTTTTATTTTGCTGTCCAAAGACCGTCGCGAATAAGAGCGTCCCAATCGGTGATAAGAATAAAAATACGGTTCGAGCGATTGATATAGAGCGGACGTCTGGAAATATAGCCTTGTTTTATGAGATATTCAAGCGCTTCTGAAATTAAAGCGGCATCAAGAGCGCTTCGCTTTGATACATTATCGACGGTAGCCTTAAAGGTAAGGCGCTTGTTTTTTGCCCGTGTATGGGAATAAAGATTTTCTAAAATAGCTTTTATGCAATATCCGCGTTTTTCTTCTGCCGTGGGAAATTCACGGAAGCTCGTTGCCGCATTTTTTAACAAACGGCTCGTTGCGCCTTCAACGCCGTAAATAACGACGTCACGTTTACACTTGGTGCGCAAATAAGTAACAACGGATGAAAAATGACCGTCTCCTGTAAAAAGGATATAAACATCAGGCTTTTTTCTTTCAACGCTTTTACGGTAAATATAATCGAGCATTAAAAAATCGGTAAAATCTTTTTTATAATGAGTTCCTGCGTTTTGTGTATCAATAACGCTGTTTGTAACCGTTCTTATTTTGGCAAGCTCACTTTTAAGACTTCCGGAAAAATCACCGAAAAAAACTATTTCGGATATATCATATTCATCGGACAGTGCATGATACCAAGAAAGAACATCGGGCGGATTGCCGTGTAGCTTTATCATCGAAATGTACCAATGCTCGAAATCAATATAGACAGCGGCCTTCTTTTTTTTGCTTTTGCGGGGAAATAACGTAATGTTTCACCTCCTTAGCTGTTTATTTATATATAGTATATCATATTAAAGAGAAAAGGTCAATGCTTGTTTTTTGCAGAAACCTTTACAAAATGGCAAGAAAATAGAAAAATAAAATAACATTATCATATTGACTTATGACGTCCGGAAGTGATATAATAATACACGGCATTGAGACAATGGAAACGCACGTTTTGTGTGAAGCTTTAAGCATCAGGTCTGAAAATATTAAAACTCGGTTTGACCGAAAAGAAGAAAGGACATTGAAAAAATGAAAGTAACAGTTTGCATCGGAAGCTCATGTCATATTAAAGGATCTCGCCGCGTAGTCGAGAGATTGCAGGAGCTTATTGATGAGCATAAGCTTGGAGAAAAAATTGAACTTGCAGGTACATTTTGCCTCGGCATGTGCCAGACAGGCGTAAACGTCGCGATCGAAGAGGAGCATTTCTCTGTCACGCCCGAGACTGTTGATGAATTTTTTAATGAAAGCGTTATGCCTCGTCTTTAATAAGCGAAGCTGTAAATAGCGATCCGACATGTTATAAAAATAATATGTGTCGGTGATTTTGTGCGCTGAAAATATAATGAAAGTTTTTGTTTGGAAGGAAGCGCTTTATGCTGCAGGTTGGTATTAAAAATAATAAAAGTTTAACGGTAAGTGAAGAAAAAACGGCGCTCTCTATGGGAAGCGGCTCGTTACGAGTTTTTGCGACGCCTGCAATGATCGCGCTTATGGAGGCGACTGCGGCAGAAAGTGTTTTGCCTTATCTTGAACAGGGCACGACAAGCGTTGGAACAAAGGTCAACATATCACATCTTGCGGCTGATCCTGTGGGAATGACAGTTTTGTGCGAAAGTGAGCTTATTGAGATTGACGGGCGCAGGATGGTATTTAAAGTCGTGGTGCACGATGAACAAAGCGTTGTGGGAGAAGGTATTCATGAACGGTTTGTGGTAAAAACGGAAAGCTTTATGAAAAAAACAGAAGCGAAGCTTAATGTGTGACGTAAAAGGGTGAGATTATGAGTGAATTTTTGAAATTTAAAAAATCGAACTGCAGAAATTGCCATAAATGTATAAGACATTGCCCGGTAAAATCCATAAGGTTTTCGGGTAATCAGGCAAATGTTATCGCTGATGAATGTATTCTTTGCGGTCAGTGCTATGTTGTATGCCCTCAGGATGCGAAGCTTATAGTTGACGAAACGGAAATCGTAGACGTACTTTTGAAGGGTGATGTGCCTGTTGTCGCAAGTATTGCGCCTTCGTTTGTTGCGTATTTTGACGGAGTAGGTATAAATTCGCTTGCAGAAGCAGTTAAAAAGCTGGGATTTTTTGCGGCTGAAGAAACGGCTATAGGTGCAACCTTTGTTAAGCGCGAATATGAGCAGATGACAAAGGAAGGAATACACGATGTTATCATTACTTCATGCTGCCACACTGTAAATTTGCTTATCGAAAAATATTACCCCCAGCTTATAGGTTATCTTGCTCCGGTTAAGACACCGATGCACGCACATTGCGACGATATAAAGAGACGTTACCAAAACGTAAAAACTGTATTTATCGGTCCTTGCCTTTCCAAAAAGGATGAGGCGAAGAAAAACGGCATAGACGCTGCAATTACTTTTGAAGAGCTTGAAAAAATGTTTGAAAAAGCAGGCATAACGCTTGAAAAGGAAAAGGATGAAAGCAAGGAAAGTAGAGCGAGAATTTTCCCCACCTGCGGCGGCGTTGTCAATACAATGACGGAAAAAAGCCCTAACTATACATATTTTTGCGTTGACGGAATTGAAAATTGTATGCGAGTGCTGGACGATATTGCGGCGGGAAATATCCACAACTGCTTTATTGAAATGTCATCGTGCTCGGGAAGCTGTATCGGCGGGCCTACTATGGAAAAGCATCGCAACAGCCTTTTGAGAAATTATAAAGCAGTAACCGATTATGCAGGAGAGCAGGATTTTGATGTTCCTCAGCCTGACGGACTTTTTAAAGAATATACATACATTGAGCTTAAAAAAGATTACCCGACTGACGCGCAGATAAGTGAGATTTTGCGCAAAATGGGTAAATATAAGCCTGACGATGAGCTTAACTGCGGCACGTGCGGATACAATACTTGCCGTGAAAAAGCTATAGCTATTTATCAAGGCAAGGCTGAAATTACCATGTGTCTGCCTTATCTTATGGAAAAATCGGAAAGGTTTTCGAATAATATTTTGGACAATACACCTAACGGTATTATCGTTGTAAACGAGACCTATGAGGTACAGCAGATAAACCCTGCGGCAATGAAGATGCTTCATATCCGTTCGCGTTCGGATGTTTTGGGCGGTCCCGTTATACGCATATTAGATCCTGCCGATTTCTTTGATGTGCTTGAACGCGGAAAGAGAGTAGTAAATAAGCGCGATTATTACGCTGAATACGATAAATTCCTTGAGTTGACTATTGTAAACGATAAGACGTCGGGCAATTTGATAGCTATTTTCCGCGACGTAACAGACGAGGAGAAGGAACGCCAAAGCAAGGAAGAAATGAGCCGTCAGACGGTTGAAACAGCAGATAGAGTCGTTGAAAAGCAGATGCGCATCGTTCAGGAAATAGCATCGCTTTTAGGCGAAACTGCGGCAGAGACAAAAATAGCGCTTACAAAGCTGAAGGAGTCGATATCGAATGAGGACGGCAAATAATCTTTGCGCCGATATTGGTTATTTATCCATAAACCATGTGGGTGAACAGCTTTGCGGCGACCATGTAGAGATAGTTGAAACAGATGACGGCGATTCCACGGTTATCGTTTTGGCGGACGGTTTGGGAAGCGGTGTTAAGGCAAATATTTTGTCAACGCTTACGTCGAAGATAATATCCACAATGCTTGCAGAAGGGCTCAAGCTTGAGGATGCAGTTGAAACCGTGGTTGAAACGTTGCCCGTATGCTCCCTTCGCGGTATTGCATATTCCACTTTTACGGTAATCAGAATTGCCAACAATGAAAGAGCGGAAATAATTCAGTATGACAATCCCCGTATAGTAATGCTCCGTGACGGAAAGCATCACGAGCTTACGTTCAATGAAATAAGAATTTCCGATAAAAAGATAATTAAAACGGAAACTGATATAAGAGAAAACGATGTGTTTTTTGCGTTTTCTGACGGCGTAGAGCACGCGGGTGTCGGTATAAGCTATAATTTCGGCTGGAAGCGTGATGATATAATTGATTTTATCACCACCTTTTCCGAGATAGGATTTACAGCGAAAACTCTTGCAACGATATTGCTTGAGGAAACGGACAGACTTTACGAAGGCAAGCCCGGTGACGACGCTACAGTGTGTGCCGTTCGCATAAGAAAGCGTGAGCAGGTAAATCTTATCATAGGTCCACCGTCAAACCGCGACGATTGCAAGAGGATGATGTCGCTGTTTTTTGCAAAAGAGGGAAAACATATCGTTTGCGGCGGAACAACATCGACTATCGCATCGAATTATCTGCGACGTCCTCTTAAGCCGAGTCTTAATTTTGATGATCCCGATATACCGCCGACGGCAGAGCTTGAGGGTGTCGAGCTTGTAACTGAAGGCGTTGTTACGATAAACCGCGTTTTGGAATACGCAAAGGATTATCTCGAAGATAATAAATCCTTTGAAAAATGGTGCTATAAAAAGGATGGCGCTTCGCTTATTGCGAGAATGCTGTTTGAAGATGCAACGGATATAAACTTTTTCGTTGGAAAAGCCATAAATCCCGCCCATCAGAACAGCGAGCTGCCGATTACCTTTACGATAAAAATGCAGCTTGTAAAGGAGCTTGCGGAATGCCTTGATAAAATGGGCAAAAGAATCAAGGTCAGTTATTTTTAGGAGGAAAAAGAGTGCGCAAATTCGATACAAAGGTTCAGTATTTAAAATATAAGGTTTTACGCGAGGTGGCGCGCCATGCGTGGAACGGCGATCTGCTCGAGCATATTACAGATATACCGAAAACGATCGTGCCGGGTAAAACACCGACCATGCGCTGCTGTGTATACAAGGAAAGAGCTATCCTTGCCGAGCGTGTAAAGCTTGCCGGCGGCGGTGACAGAAGCAACCCAAATGTCGTTGAGGTTATTGATATTGCTTGTGACGACTGCCCTGCAGGCGGTTATGCGGTAAGCGATTCCTGCCGAGGCTGTCTTGCCCATCGCTGTGAGGATGTTTGTCCCCGCAACGCTATAACGATTGATGAGCACCAAAAGGCTCATATTGACAAATCAAAGTGCATAAACTGCGGTAAGTGTGCCCAGGTATGCCCCTATTCAGCTATTATAAATCATAAGCGTCCTTGCGAAAATTCCTGCAAGATCAAGGCTATTTCCATGAGCGAAAGCGGAAGTGCACATATTGATAATGATAAGTGCATCTCCTGCGGAGCTTGCGTATATCAGTGTCCCTTCGGTGCTATATCCGATAAATCCTATATACTCGACGTTATCGATATGATCAAAAACAGCGAGAATAACAAAAAGTATAAGGTTTATGCCGTTGTTGCCCCCAGTGTATCCAGCCAGTTTGTATACGCAAAGCTTGGTCAGGTAATAAAGGGAATGAAGGAGCTTGGATTTTATCATGTTGTTGAGGCGGCGCTTGGCGCTGATATGGTAGCTTATTCCGAGTGCGAGGAGCTTTATCAGAAGGGATTCCTTACAAGCTCCTGCTGTCCTGCTTTCGTAGCATATATTGAAAAGCAGTTCCCCGCGATGAAGCCTCATATTTCTCATAACCTTTCTCCCATGGCCACTATCGCTAAATACTTAAAAGAAAAGGATGAAAATTGTAAGGTTATTTTTATTGGACCTTGCACGGCGAAAAAAGCGGAGTTCCAAAAGGAAGCTGTTCGCAAGTATATCGACAGCGTTATTACCTTTGAAGAGCTTCAGGCACTTTTTGATAGCCGCGATATAGATATAATGACGCTGGAGGAGGATGTTCTTGATAACGCATCGTACTTCGGACGCATTTTTGCAAGAAGCGGAGGACTTTCTGATGCTGTCAAGCAGGGACTTGCAGAGCGCGGATTCAGCGATTTCGATTATAAGCCCATACGCTGTGACGGTATTGAGGAGTGCAAGATCGCATTGCTCAAGGCATCTAAAAATAAAGCAGACGGCAACTTTATCGAGGGCATGGCGTGTGTAGGTGGTTGTATCAACGGTGCGGGCTGTCTTACTCATGGCGATAAGAATAAAGCTGACGTTGATAAATATGGCATGGAAGCCTTTGAAAAGACCATAAGCGAAGCAGTTGCACAGCTTAAAATATAAAAAGATAATAATAAGGGGCAGAGATTTTGAAATCTCTGCCCCTTAAATATTGCTTATTTGTTTTTTGCGGCTTCGCGCATACGCTGAGCGTGATCGAGGATGCGCTTGCGGATACGGAGGTTTTTGGGAGTGACCTCCAAAAGCTCATCGTCGCTGATAAATTCAAGGCATTCTTCAAGAGACATTATCGTGGCGGGGACAAGGCGAAGAGCCTCATCGCTACCTGATGCGCGCATATTGGTGATATGCTTTTTCTTGCATACGTTAACTGCGATATCGTCGCTCTTGGGTGAAAGACCAACGACCATACCTGCGTAAACGCTTGTGCCGGGAGTGATAAACATCTCACCGCGCTCCTGTGCATTGAAAAGACCGTAGGTGACGGCTTCACCTGTTTCAAAAGCAATGAGAGAGCCTGTGCTACGGCGAGGAATATCACCCTTGAAGGGCTCATAGCCGTCGAAAATAGTGTTCATTATACCTTCACCGTGTGTATCGGTGAGAAATTCACTTCTATAGCCGAAAAGACCGCGTGCAGGAATTCCGAATTCAAGGCGCATTCTGTCGCCGTGAGGGCTCATATGGCGAAGCTCGCCGCGGCGAATGCCCATTTTCTCCATAACGGCGCCGACGAATTCTTCGGGCACATCCGCAACGATAAGTTCAATGGGCTCGCACGTTTCACCGTCGATCTCCTTGAGAAGAACGCGGGGTGGGCTTACCTGAAATTCATAGCCCTCGCGGCGCATAGTCTCAATAAGAACGGAAAGGTGCATTTCGCCTCTGCCCGATACCTTGAAGGCTTCCGTTGTATCTGTTTCTTCGACACGAAGGGAAACGTCCTTCAAAAGCTCTTTGAAAAGCCTGTCGCGCAGGTGACGGGATGTGACGAACTTGCCTTCGCGACCTGCAAAGGGGCTGTCGTTGACGGAAAACGTCATTTCTACCGTAGGCTCGGATATTTTGATAAAGGAAAGCGGCTCGGGATTATCAACGGCACAAACTGTATCGCCAATAGTAAGGTCCTCAATTCCTGAAAAAGCGACTATATCGCCGACTGTAGCCTTTTCACAAGGCACTCTGCCCAAATTTTCAAAGCTGAAAAGACCGTTAATTTTACCCTTATAAGGCGCTTTGTCTGTATGGTAATTGCAAATAGAGACCTCTTGATTGAGGCTTATGCTTCCGCGCTCAATTCTGCCGATGGCAATTCTGCCGAGATATTCGTTGTAGTCGACTGAGGAAACGAGAAGCTGAAGCTTTTCTTCGTCATTTCCCTCGGGCGGAGCAATATATTCAAGTACTGTGTCGAAAAGCGGAGTAAGGTCCGTTCCTGCAACGTGGGGCGACATGGATGCTGTGCCCTGTCTGCCTGAGCAGAAAACAACGGGGCTGTCAAGCTGTTCATCCGTTGCGTCAAGGTCTAAAAGAAGCTCTAAAGTTTCATCTACGACCTCGTCTAAACGTGCATCGGGCTTGTCGATCTTATTGATAACGATGATAACGGTGAGATTTTGCTCCAAAGCCTTTTGTAAAACGAAGCGTGTCTGAGGCATAGGACCTTCAAAGGCGTCAACAAGAAGCAAAACGCCGTTAACCATTTTCATTATACGCTCAACCTCTCCGCCGAAATCAGCGTGTCCCGGTGTGTCGACGATGTTGATCTTTACGCCCTTATAATGAACGGAGGTGTTTTTTGCAAGGATGGTAATTCCGCGCTCGCGTTCTATGTCGCCGCTGTCCATTACGCGCTCGGCAACCTGTTGGTTTTCACGGAAAGCGCCTGCCTGCTTGAGCATTTTATCGACCAAAGTAGTCTTACCGTGGTCAACGTGTGCAATTATTGCGATATTTCTTAAATCTTCCCTTTTCAAAAAGGTTTTCCTCCCATTTGATGACGGTTATCCGTCAAATTTGTTTTTTACGCACACAGACTATCCGAGTTTTCGGATAGTCTGAGAATATCATGAATTAAAATTTGTAAGGCTCGCCTGTCTTTGCGGAGATATAGATGCCCTCCAGAATTTGTGAAACAACGAGAGCCTGTTCGGGCAATACGGTGGGATCTTTATCATCCATAATTGCCCTAAACCATTGAATCTGTTCTCTTACCTCGGGTCTGACTGAGCTTCCGCCGAAGAAAGCAACACCGCCTGTCTTGAAATCAGGCTTTTTAGTATACATTCTGCCGTTTTCAACGCCGTTGAAGGTAAGACCGTCAAACATATCGGCGCCCGCCTTTGTACCGCAAAGGAGGGTAATAGCTTCGTTGGGCTGACGGTAATTGAGTGCCCATGTAGCGTCAAGAGTTATTGTTGCGCCGTTTTCCATTACGACAAAGCCGAATGCGGCATCTTCAACAGTAAATTTTTCGGGATCCCATTCGCCGAAAGCGTTGGCTGTATGAGTCTGATTGTTGAGCATATGATAAGTTGTACCGACACAGTACTTCGGCTTATAGTTATCCATCATCCAAAGAGTGAGGTCGAGGGCGTGAGTACCAATGTCGATAAGGGGACCGCCACCCTGCTCAAATTCGTTGAGGAAAACGCCCCATGTGGGTACGGCGCGGCGTCTGATAGCTATAGCCTTTGCGTAGTAAATATCGCCGAGCTCGCCGTTAGCGCAAGCATCCTTGAGATAGAGTGAGTCATCACGCTGTCTTCCCTGATAGCCGATGGTGAGCTTTTTGCCCGTAGCCTTGGCGGCGTCAAGCATAGCTTTAGCATCTGCGGCAGTTTTAGCCATGGGTTTTTCGCACATAACGTGCTTGCCTGCATAAAGAGCAGCGCAGGTTATCTCGGAATGAGAACGGTTAGGTGTGCACACGTGAACAACGTCAATGGAGCTGTCAGCCAAAAGCTCCTTATAATCAGTATATACTTTCGCGCCGTCAACACCGTATTCAGCGGCGGCTTTTTCGGCGCGCTCTTTAACTATATCACAAAAAGCGACCATGTCGGCAAGCTCACTTGCGCGAATGGAGGGCATATGTTTGCCGTTTGCTATACCGCCGCAACCGACGATACCGACTCTCAGTTTATCAGCCATATTTATAAACCTCTCTTTATTAAAGAAATTGAGTACTTAACATTTTATCACCGACAACGCTCTGTGTCAATATATTTTTTATTTCTTTTTAATTTTTTCTGCCAAAATAACAGTTAAAATATATATGATAGTGCCGATTGCCATGCAAATGAGAGAAATGAGGGCGGATCGGGCTGTTAAAGCGGTGAGTGAGAAAAAGTCCGAGAAAATGAAATATGCAGTGAAAAACGCGCCTGACATGAGAAGCGCTAGCGCCGATTTGATCTTTGTTAAAGGCATACAGATGCGCCAAAGGTTGATAAGTCCGATTACGCCTGCCGCCAAAACGCAAATTGCAGAAACGTCGTCGCTGGTGAGCTGTGATTTTGTGCCTATGAAAACGGCACAGAGCACGGCGGCGGCTACTGCAAGACCTGCGGGAATAGCTTTTTTCAAAATACCTGCGAAAAATCCGGGAGTGAGTCTGTTGTGATTTGTTTCCAAAGCGAGAATTACGGAGGGAATGCCAATGGTAAAGGTGCTGAGCAAGGTCAGTTGTATTGGAATAAAAGGATATGGCTCACTTATAAAAAGGAAAGCAAAAGCGAGCAAAAGAGAATAGACGGTTTTGACGAGGAAAAGTGATGCAGAGCGTTTTATGTTGTTTATGGATTGGCGACCGTCAGCGACGACAGCGGGCAGAGCGCTGAAATCACAGCTTTGCAAAACAAGGTGTGAGATGTTTCGAGCCGCTTCGCTGCCCTCTGCCATGGCAATGCTGCAATCAGCTTGGCGCAGGGCAAGCACGTCGTTTACCCCGTCGCCTGTCATGGCAACTGTATGACCTTGTTTTTGTAAAGCGCAAACAAGCTCCTTTTTGCGTTGTGGAGTAACTCTGCCGAAAACGGTGTGGCATCGTACAGCCTCGTCAAGCTCCTGCGCGGAAAGCTCGGACGCGTCAACGTATTTATCATAATCGGGCACGTTTGCTGCGGCGGCGATAGCTGAAACCGTATGCGGTGCATCGCCTGAAATAACCTTTATACTTACGCCCTCGCCTGTGAAAAAGTCCATGGTCTGCGCTACGTTTTTACGCATGGTATCCGTCAATGTGATAAGTGCAACGGGCGTTACTGCGATGAGAGTGTCGCGGTTGAGAACTGCGTTTTTGTCAGCAGGCTTTGCCAGCAAAAGCGTACGCTTTAAAGCGGTGCGCGTGCTGAATTCGCCTTGCCAATCGCGTAAGGGACAAAGGATATCGGGCGCGCCTAAAATATATGTGTCGCCGTTTTCGAAGGAAACGGCAGACCATTTCCGCTCGGAATTAAAGGGTATCTCATTGATTACACTTGCTGTGGCTTTGCCCGCAAAAGCTTCGATAGCTTCAAGCGTAGCGTTTTTTGTTTTAGCGGCGCCGCAGAGCATGGCAAGGATAGCTTTTATCTGGGCTTCATCCTTGTCACTTAAGGGGATTATCTCGTTTACAGTGAGCTTACCGTCTGTAAGAGTGCCTGTTTTGTCAAGACAGATAACGTCAACGCGAGCAAGGCTTTCAATGCTGTAAAGATCCTTTACGAGAATGTTTTTTTGCGAAAGGCGGACGATGCTTACGGCGAGGACAGTGCTTGTGAGCAGAATAAGTCCTTCGGGGATCATGCCGATAAGCGCGGCGACAACGGATACGGCAGCGTCCTGCCACGTGTCAACGCCGAGACGCATTTGCGAGTAAAACAAAACTGCGCCGAGAGGGATAATGATTGCGGAAACGAGCTTTAAAATGCTATTGAGCGAGGACATTATTTCCGATTTTTGCTTTTTTTCTTGCTTTGCATCGCGGGAGATGGAAGCAACAAAGGTGTTGCCGCTTATCTTGTCCGCTCGTGCGCGGCATATGCCCGAGGCAACGAAGCTGCCTGCCAAAACCGTGTCCCCTGATTTTTTTAGGATAAGGTCACTTTCACCTGTCAAAAAGGCTTCGTTGACCTCGCATTCGCCCCAAAGCACGGTGCAATCGGCGCAAATACGACTTCCCGACGAAAATTCTATAACTTCGTCTAAAACTACTTGTTCGGGCGTTACGGTTTCCACTTTTCCGTCGCGGATAACACGGACGGAGGCGGCGGAAAGCAAGGAGAGCTTGTCTATGGCGCGCTTTGCCCGTATTTCCTGAACGATACCGATGGTGGTATTGATGATTATGACGAGCATAAAAAGCATGTTTTTGTAATGCCCCGTAGCAGCGACGACGAGTGCTAGGGCAATATTGATAAAGTTGAACAGAGTAAGAAGGTTATCGCGTAAAATACGGCTTATGGGCTTTGTTGGCGGATCGTCGTTTTTATTTGTAAGTCCTGCTTGCTGACGGTCTGCGACCTGCTGTGCGCTCAAGCCGTTTTCAAAATCAGGGTCAAAATGCTTCATAATTTGTAAGTCCTTTTTATGTAAATGCGGTGGTTGTTTGCTTATAATCATTATAACAGCAAAAAAAGAAATTTACAAGCGCTTTATTTAAAAAAATATATTAAAATATTTAAATAAGGTATTGTGATTTTCGCAAAAAAGTGGTATAATTACTTGATAAAACAATTAGTTAAAAACTCGGAAAGGAACTGATTTTTATGTCTAAAAAGTATTACATCACAACCCCCATTTATTATCCGTCGGGAAATCTTCACATCGGTCATTCTTATACTACCGTAGCTGCCGACGCTGCCGCTCGCTTTAAGCGAATGCAGGGATATGATGTAATGTTCCTTACGGGTACGGATGAACACGGCTTGAAGATACAGCGCAAGGCGGAGCAGGCAGGCGTAACGCCTCAGCAGTACGTTGACAACATCGTCGACGGAATTCATAAGCTTTGGAAGCGCATGAACATTTCCCACGATAAGTTTATCCGCACCACTGATGAGGAGCATGTAAAGCAGGTCCAGAAGATATTTGAGATACTTTACAACAAAGGCGATATATATAAGAGCGAATACGAGGGTCTTTACTGCGCACAGTGCGAGGCGTTTTGGACTGAACGCCAGCTCGTTGACGGAAAGTGCCCCGACTGCGGCAGAGACGTGGAAAAAGCAAGAGAAGAAAGCTACTTTTTCCGCCTTTCCAAATATCAGGACAGACTTATTGAGTATATTGAACAGCATCCCGATTTCATTCAGCCTGCATCACGTCAGAATGAAATGATAAACAACTTCCTTAAGCCCGGTCTCGAGGATCTTTGCGTATCGCGTACAACGTTTAATTGGGGTGTTCCCGTAACCTTTGATCCAAAGCACGTTATCTACGTTTGGATAGATGCGCTCTCAAACTATATCACGGCACTCGGTGCATATACGGACGATAAGAGCCTTTATGAAAAGTTCTGGCCCGCAGAGCTTCACCTTGTGGGTAAAGAAATAGTACGTTTCCATACTATTATCTGGCCTGCAATGCTCATGGCGCTCGACCTTCCCCTTCCCAAGCAGGTGTTTGGTCACGGATGGCTCTTGCTTGACGGCGGAAAAATGTCCAAATCGAAGGGCAACGTGGTTGACCCGATGGTTCTTTGCGACAAGTACGGAGTTGACGCTATCAGATATTATCTGATGCGCGAGATGCCCTTTGGTGCTGACGGCATTTTCACAAATGAGGCGCTGATAAACCGCATAAACACAGACCTTGCAAACGACCTTGGAAACCTTGTTTCCAGAACGGTTGCCATGATTGAAAAATACTTTGGCGGAACACTTTCTGATAATTTCGTAAGTGCTGATCCCGATGATGATTTTATCGGCATAGCGAAGGCGCTTAAAGGCAAATTTGAGGAAAATATGGACTCGCTCCTTTTCTCTAACGCTCTTGCGGAGATATGGAAGCTCGTTTCCCGTGCAAATAAATATATCGACGAGACTACACCGTGGATCCTTGCTAAGGATGAGACGCAGCTTGGCCGTCTCAATACGGTAATGTACAATCTTGCCGAGGCGCTTCGCCTTATTTCGGTATATATTACTCCCTTTATGCCTGATACAGCCGCAGAGATACAGCGCCAGCTCGGCGCAGGCGAACAGCCCGAATACGAAGAAGCAACACAATGGGGCGGATTGAAGCCCGGATTTACAGTATGCAAGGGCAACGTTATTTTCCCGCGTATTGATATGAAAAAGGAGCTGGAGCAGCTTGAGGCTGAAGCGGCTCAAAAGGCTGAGGCGGCGAAGAAGGAAGCGGAGAAAAAGGAAGCAAAGAAGACGGAAGATGAAAAACCTGTGGGTATAATCACCATTGACGATTTTGCAAAGGTATCCCTTCGCGTAGGCCAGGTGCTTACCTGCGAGCCCTTGGCAAAGTCCAAAAAGCTTCTCAAGCTGTCTGTCGACATCGGCTCGGAGAAGAGACAAGTCCTTTCCGGCATTGCAAAATGGTACAAGCCCGAGGACCTTATCGGCAAAAAAATAATTCTTGTGTCAAACCTTGCGCCTGCAAAACTTTGCGGCGAGATGAGCGAGGGCATGATCCTTGCGGCAGATGCGGCTGAGGATGATGTCAAGGTCGTATTTATTGATGAAAGCGTACCGAACGGCTCTCAGATAAGATAAAATCCCGAAAAACTTTCAGGAAATTCGGAAGGGTAAGAATTATGCAAACGACAGAAGAAAAGAAAAAGCTTACGCTTTTTGACTCACACGCTCACTATTATGATGAGCAGTTCTCCGTGAACGGAGACGATGACACATTTTTTTTGCTCGATACACTTAAACGGGCAAGGATAAACGTGCTCGTTCCGGGTATAGATATGGAAACGTCGCATAAGGCAATTGAATATGCTGAAAAATTTGACCATGTGTATGCCGCAGTCGGTATCCATCCCCATGAATGCGGAAAGGCGCAGGAGGATGCAATAGAGCAGTTAGCGGAGCTTGTGAAGCATGAAAGAGTAAAAGCTATAGGCGAGATAGGACTTGATTATTTCTATAATTTTGCGCCGAAAGCGAAACAGCTGGAATGGTTTGATAAGCAGCTTGAGCTTGCGCGAAAGCTGGACGTGCCTGTAATAATCCATGATCGCGAAGCTCACGGTGACATTACGACAGCGCTTAATATGTACAGCGTGCGCGGCGTACTGCACTGCTTTTCGGGAAGCGCGGAAATGGCGCGTCAGCTTGTGGATAAGGGCTGGTATATCTCTTTCTCGGGCTCAATAACCTTCCGCAATGCAAGCAAGATATGCGAAGCTGTAAAGGCTGTGCCTATGGACAGAATTCTTTGCGAAACGGATGCGCCCTATATGGCGCCGATCCCCTTCCGCGGTCAGCGAAACGATTCCAGACTTATGATAAAGGTCGTGGAAAAGATAGCGGAGCTTAAGGAAAAAACTGTCGCCGAGGTTGCGCAAGCGACCTATGAGAACACCTGCCGTGTGTTTGATATTGAGCAGTAAAGATTATAAACGAAGAAAAAATATCGGAGGTAGCAACTTTGTCTGATATAACCTTTGAAAACCAAACCATAATCCCCGTTGAGATACGCAACGAAATGAAAAACTCGTATATGGATTACGCCATGTCCGTTATCGTAGGACGTGCTTTGCCCGACGTGCGCGACGGTCTAAAACCCGTTCACAGACGTATTCTTTATACAATGCACGAGGCGGGACTTACATCTGATAAGCCCTTCAAAAAGTCAGCCGCGACAGTCGGTGACGTTCTCGGTAAGTATCATCCCCACGGTGACGCCGCTGTTTACGATACGATGGTACGTATGGCTCAGCCCTTCTCCTTGCGGTATATACTTGTTGACGGTCACGGAAACTTCGGCTCTGTTGACGGTGACCCTCCGGCTGCTTACCGTTATACGGAAGCGAGAATGGCGAAGATATCGCAGGAAATGCTTCGCGATATCGACAGCGATACCGTTGATTTTGATCCCAACTACGACTACAGCCGCAAAGAGCCGCGCGTTTTGCCGTCCCGTTTTCCAAACCTTATGGTCAACGGATCGGTAGGTATTGCCGTCGGTATGGCAACGAACATACCGCCCCATAATCTCAGCGAGACTATTGACGCTGTTTGTGCGCTTATAGATGATCCGGAAATAACTGTTGACGGTCTTATGGAGCACATAAAAGGACCTGACTTCCCCACGGGTGCTTACATTATGGGTACGGCAGGTATTCGCGCCGCATACCATACGGGCAGGGGCAGAATTACCATGCGCGCCAAGGCTGAAATTGAGGAGTATAAGGATCATCAGAGAATAGTCGTTTCAGAAATTCCTTATATGGTAAACAAAGCCCGTCTTGTGGCGCAGATAGCGGAGCTTGTCAAGGATAAGCGCATTGAAGGCATAAGCGCTATTCGAGACGAATCGGGTAGAAACGGTATGCACATCGTTTTCGACCTTAAGCGCGACGCTAACGCACAGGTAGTTCTTAATTTGCTTTACAAGCACAGCCAGCTTCAGGAAACCTTCTCCGCAATTATGCTTACGCTTGTTGACAATCAGCCGAAAACGCTGTCGCTTAAGCAGATGCTGGAGGAATATCTTAAATTCCAAAGACAGGTCATAACAAGACGTACACAGTTTGAGCTTGCCAAGGCGGAGCGCGAAGCGCACATTTTGGAAGGCTTGAAGATCGCTATTGAAAACATAGACGAAGTTGTTGAAATAATTAAAAAATCGACGTCTATTCCGAATGCAAAAGCTAATTTGATCGAACGCTTCGGACTCACAGACGTTCAGGCTGATGCCATCGTCAATATGACGCTGGGCAGACTTACAGGTCTTGAAACTGAAAAGATAATGGAGCGCTTGGCGGCGCTTTATACTAAAATTGCCGACCTTAAAGCTATCCTTGCCAGCGGATACCGCATCGACGCTATTATCAAGGAAGAGCTCTTGGAGATCAAGCGCAAATACGGTGACGCGAGAAGAACGGAGATCATGCCCGTTGAAGATGAGCTTGACATTGAGGATCTTATTCCTGAGGAAAGCTGCGCACTCACGCTCACTCATTACGGCTACATTAAGCGTATGCCTGTTTCCGCATATAAGTCTCAGCACCGCGGCGGCAGAGGTATTTCCGCAATGACCACTCGCGAAGAGGACTTTGTTGAGGAGCTGTTTATTGCATCGACTCACGATTATGTATTATTCTTCACCTCAAAGGGCCGCTTCTATCGCAAAAAGTGTTATGAAATACCTGAATCGAGCAGAACGGCAAAGGGCGTAAATATTGTAAACCTGCTTCAGCTTGGCGAGGGCGAAAAGGTAACGACGATGATACGTGTTCCCGAATTTGGCGAAGGCTATCTTTTGTTTGTTACGAAAAACGGTCTTATTAAGCGTACGGAGCTTAATGAATACCGCACGATGCGTGTTGGCGGTGTCAACGGCATACTTTTGGAGGAAGGCGACGAGCTTTGCGACGTTATTCTTACAGATGGACGCCAGAATATCCTTGTTGCTACGAACCAAGGTCTTGGTATACGCTTCCGTGAAACAGACGCCCGTCCCATGGGTAGAGTTACACGCGGCGTTTGGGCTATTGACCTTGCGGAGGAAGACTTCGTTGTTGGCGTTGCGGCGGCAAGAGATGGCTGTCAGCTTCTTACCGTTACGGAAAAAGGTTACGGCAAACGCACGGATATTGAGGAATTCAAGATTCAAAAACGCGGCGGTAAAGGTCTTATTGCCCATAATGTTACGGAGAAAACAGGTCTGCTTGCAGGAATTAAGGTCGTTGACAACGATGATGATATTATTCTTATATCCTCCGACGGTATCGTTATCCGTACGGCTGTAAACGAAATATCCACCTATTCCAGAAATACGCAGGGCGTAAGCGTTATGCGTCTTGGCGAGGATGGCAGAGTCGTTACCGTGGCGAGAACTGCAAAGGAGCAGGACGAGGATATGGCTGATAAGCTGCCCGCAACCCTTGCGGAGCAGGAAGAAGGCGCTTCGGAAGAAAACGCTGAAAGCGAAGTAACGTCTGAAACAAACGAATAATAAAAGAAAAGGTCCTGCCCGATGTGTAATATGTCGGGCAGGAAACGGTATATGGAAATGTTTAAAATAGGATGCCATTTGTCTGCTTCCAACGGCTTTGCCGCCATGGGCAGACAGGCGATTGCAATAGGCGCAAATACGTTCCAATTTTTTACAAGAAACCCGCGCGGCGGCACGGCAAAGCCCTTGGATGAAGCCGATTGCGCCGCATACAACACACTTGCGGCGGAAAATAATTTTGCACCTGCCGTTGCCCACGCGCCGTATACGGTCAATTGCTGCTCTCAGAAAGAAGAAACGCGAAAATTCGCCATAGAGACCATTGCGGATGACCTTCGCCGATTGGAATATGTACCGGGTAATTACTATAACTTCCATCCCGGTAGCCATGTTGGACAAGGTGAGCAGGTCGGTATGGAGCAGATTGCATTTGCTCTCAATTCCACGCTTACCAAGGAACAAAAAACTATAGTTTTACTTGAAACTATGGCGGGCAAGGGTACTGAGGTCGGCGCAAGCTTTGAACAGATAAGACAGATAATCGATATGGTTGAAATGTCAGACAAGCTTGGCGTTTGCCTTGATACGTGCCACGTTTTCGACGGCGGCTACGATATAGTGAGCAAGCTCGACGATGTGTTGGAGCGTTTTGACAAGGTCATCGGTCTTGACAGGCTTAAGGCTGTGCATATGAACGACAGTATGTTTGGGTTTGAATCCCACAAGGACCGCCATGCAAAGATAGGCGAAGGCCATTTGACGCTGGACGGTATCGTAAGAATAATTAACCATCCTGCATTGAGGGAGCTTCCTTTTGTGCTTGAAACACCGAACGATATTGACGGCTATGCGGCAGAAATAAAGTTGCTTAAATCCCTGAGAAAATAAAGGAAAAGCCTTGGTAACACAGTTGTTATCAAGGCTTCTGTCATGATAATACGGCTTTTTTGTATTTAAAAGGCGTTTCACCGAATTTGTTTTTGAAAACGGCGATAAAATGTGAGCAATCGGAAAAGCCTGTCCTTATACAGACCTCCGTAACGGTACATCCCTCATCCAACAGCTTTTTTGCAAAAGCAAGCTTTTTCGCTTCCAAAAATTCACGGGGCGACAGGTTAATATACTTGCGAAACCAACGGTTCAGCGTTGCTGTGCTGATATAAAAATGGGAGGCAACGTCGCCCACATACTGTATTTCCGTGAAATTTGCATCAATGTAGTTAAGAATGGCTTGCATTTCTGAAGGAATAGCGGACTTTGGCTCGCCTTCGCTTTTTGATGAAGGCTCGGAGAGCAATGCAAGCAGGTGAAGAATATAGGATGAAGTAAATAATGGAGAATTACCGCGCTGAGAAAGCTCCAATTTGTAAAAAATATCGAGCAAGGCTTCGCGCGCTTTACTGCTGAGAGAAAACAGATTAGAAAAATCATCTTTTACTGTGAAATTGGTAAAGGGCGAGACTGACGCAAGCTCAAACCAAAGACAAAAATGCTCGTGTAAACAGGGCGAATTGTAAACGCATATGTGAACGTCGCCGGGGCGTGAAAGTATAATATCCCCTTTTTTGACGGGATAAAGCTTGTTGTTTACCAAAAAAGAAACGTCACCTGCAATATTTATATAGATCTCATAGCATCCGTGAATATGGGGCTTTTTTTGTAAATTGTGCTTTGACGGATCGATATTCTCATGGACAAGATGATATTTTATTTCAGAAAAATTCAAAGGAAGAGAACTCAGTTCGATATTATCAGGCATAAAAGTCCTCCGTGAGCGAAAATTCGTATTTTTTGATTAAAACAGGGTATAAATATAAAATATTTTCTTGTATTATATACTAGATTGAATAAAAAGTCAAGGAAAATTTGGGGGTCTTATTTTGAATACGACAGTTTGTCTGATTGCAAGTATAGTAGCGTGCATTGCGGCGAGTATAACAAAAAAATACTTTTCCGAGGGCTTTGCCGACAAAGAACTTGTACGCCATGTGTTCAATGCGGTTATAAGTATAGTTGCCGCCGTAGTTCTTTTCCTTTGGGGTGGAATACAGAGTTTGTCCGTGTTTACGGTAGTGTTGGGAATTGTTTTCGGAATTATAACAGCGCTTCAGTTTATATCTAATTTGAAAGCAATGGAGTTGGGACCATGGTCGTATACATCGGTAATCACGTCGCTTGCAATGCTTATTCCAACTTTGTCGGGCGCGATTTTTTGGAATGAGCATATAAAGCCTAATCAGATAATCGGGATTATTTTTATGGTCATATGCTTTGTTTTATCGGTTGATAAAAATTCTGACGTGAAAAAAGCAAACTTAAAGTGGCTTTTGTATTGCCTTGTGGCGTTTGCAACAAGCGGACTTATAGGCGTAATGCAAAAGATCCATCAAACATCGTCCCATAAAGATGAGCTTAACGGATTTTTAGTTATGGCTTTTGCCGTATCCTTTGTTTATTCCGCTGTAAACGTAGCGATGATATATCTGAAAAGAGGCAAGCGGGAAAAAAATCAGGCGCAGGTTGAAGGCGAAAATAAAAAGAAGCTGTATACACTATTGTCCTTTGCGTTAATGGTTGTTTGCGGCGTTGGTACGGCAATGAATCACAAGCTCAATCTTTACTTATCGGGCGCTATGGATAGCGCGGTATTCTTTCCCGTATTCAACGGAAGCGTGCTCGTGCTGACAGTAGTTATGGCAGTAGTGCTTTTCCGTGAAAGACTGTCGCTGAAAAAATGGATCGGCGTTATTTTCGGAAGCATAGCAGTAATGCTTTTGGTGCTGTAAAATTACATACAAAAACGCAGAGGATTTTGTTCTCTGCGTTTTTTTGTTTTTATTCATGAGGCGGTCTTGGGGGTGGGAAGCTGTGACCGTGAGGCGGCATATGCTCGTTGTCGCCGTTTATCGTATCGCCGTGAGATATGTAGCGCGAAGCCTGCGTTGAAAACAGCTTATGGTATTTACCGCGCAGCTTCATAAGCTCCTCGTGCGTGCCGATTTCAGCGATACATCCGTTTTCAAGCACAACAACTGTGTCAGCGATAGTTGCGCTTGACAGCCTGTGGGACACAAAAATGCTTGTTTTTCCCTTGCGAAGCTTGTCAAACTGCTTATATATCTCTTGCTCTGCAATGGCGTCCAGAGACGCTGTGGGCTCGTCAAGGATGAGTATATCGGCATCGGAATAAAAAGCACGGGCAACGGACAGCTTTTGCCACTGACCGACAGACAGCTCCGTCGCGTTTTGCTCAAAAAATCTTGTCAAAGGAGTGTCGTATCCGTCTGGAAGCTTTTCGATAAATTCATCTGCGCCGGAATTTTTTGCCGCCTGCACAACATCTGTCAAAGCGTTTTCCTTAGAAATATTGCCATATGCAATATTGTTGCCGACGGTGTCGGCGTATCTGCCGAAGTCTTGGAAAATGATGCCGTAAAGCTTATAAAGGGCTTTTACGTCATATTCGCGGATATCCTTACCGTCGAGTAAAATAACGCCGGACGTAGGGTCGTAAAGGCGAGTGATAAGCTTTATCAGCGTTGTTTTACCTGCACCGTTAAGACCGACTAAGGCGACTGTAGAGCCAGCCTTTATGGTGAGATTAAGCCCGTGTATAACGTCACGGTCTGCGCCGGGATAGCGGAAGCAAACGTTGCGAAGCTCGATAGTATGACCGCAATGTGTTTCGGGAATGAGAGGTTTATCTGTAATGGGCTTTACGGTTTGCTTTTCGTTCATGAAAAGGATCATATTGTCAATAAAAAGAGAGCCCTCGTATATGTTTGATGTGGTGTTTATTACGGCGGCAAGGGCGGCTGAAATGGCGTTTAGCGCGCCTGTATATACGGAATAATCGGCAATTTGTGTCACATTTGTGGCAATCATATAAAACAGCACGCCGTTCATAACGGCTGTGGCAAAGGAAAGCACCATATTCCATGCGCCCTCCTGCACGATAAGTTTTTTTATTCCCTTGAAATAACTGACGAAAACCTCGTTATATTTGCCGATGAAAAGGTCCGACAGGTCGAAAAGGCGTATTTCCTTAACTCTATCCTTGTTTACGATAAGGTCGCTGTAATAATTCATTTTGCGGCGATCCTTGGAGCGGCGGAACATATAGCGGAAATTTTTTCGTCTGAAATGGAAGGAAACGATGGCGCTGGTAAGAGTGAGTGCCAAAAACGCGGCGAAAAATACCATGCCTGTACTCGGAAGCGTTTTTAAAATGACCACGAGAACGGCAAAATAGCTGAACATGGAAATGACCTTTGACACAAGCTCGAAGGACGCGCGCAAAATGTTTACGGGGCGCATGCCTGCCTCGCGGTTGGCATTTTCTAACCGCTCGTAAAAATCGGGCATATCAAATGAGGCAGGGTCAACCGTTTTCGCTTTGTTCATTATCTTGTTCTTGACGTGGTTTGTAACAGCCTCGCCTGTGATCTGCGTTATCATGTTGGATAAACTGCCTGTAAGCGTGTTCAAAAAAAGATAGCCAAACTGAAACACAAGGGGAATTACAAGATCCACCTGCGAGGTGAAGCTTTTTACAACTGTGTCGAGCAGGTTTGCGGTGATAAGCGTGCCCATAAGGGGCATAACGCCGTTATATACGGTCATGAAGACCATGAAGATAAGCAGAAGTGGGCGAGTTTCCCAAACGAGTCTGAAGATATAAAAAAGTCTGTATATAGTGCCGCCAATCGTCTTTTTCAGATATTCGGGAACTTCGCGCAGGTTTTTCGGCAAGGGTGCTTTGAGTCTTTCGCTTGCTTCCGACGGAGGAGGTCCGAATCCCGGTCCCATAAAGATTATCCTTTCTTAAAAAAGTGCAAAACGCCTGAACGTCCGCTTGTTATGTGGGGCGCTCAGGCGTGAATTTTATATTTCGGGTATTTCTATTTCGATTTCGTGACCGCATTCGGCGGAGCGTGTAATACCGTCGATGATAGCCTGATTATAGAGAATCTCAGAAGAGGGAACGGGTGCGGGAGTGCCGTTCTTGACAGCATCGCAGAAGGAACGCACCTTCTTGTCAAAAAGATCTCCGTTTGTGTGGAGAACGGGAATAGTAGTCTGTGTCTGAAGGCCGCTGACATCGTGATAAAGAGTCATTGCGCCGCCGACAGAGCCGTTCCAGCAGTCTGTGGAGGGAATGCGAAGCGCGCCCTTCTTGCCGAAGATGATAGTATCGCCGGGAGTGTCGGCGTGCATAGCCCAAGAAATACGGAAGTCAAGGATGATGCCGCCTTCAAGGCGCACGAAAGCTGCAGCGAAATCGTCGACACCGAAAACATCGTGATGCTTATAGCTGGGATCCTTGCCGAAAAAGTCGGACTTATAGCCTGAAACGGTGAGCGGCTTGGGATAACCAATGGCATTAAGGACCATGTCAAGAGAATAGCATCCGATGTCGCCCAAAGCGCCGATACCTGCTGTTTCTTTCTGGATAAAGGATGTGCCAAAGGGCGTGGGAATGCCTCGACGTCTGCCGCCGCCTGTCTGAATATAGTAAATTTCGCCGAGAACGCCGTCCTGAACGATCTTTTTGATCATCTTCATGTTCTCATCGAAGCGAGGCTGGAAACCGATAGAAAGCACTTTTCCGCTTTTTTTCTCGGCTCTGCATATTTCAACGGCTTCGTTGAGCGTTACGCACATGGGCTTTTCCAAAAGAACGTTGATGCCCTTGTTGAGTGCGTCGATGGTGCAGACAGCATGGGTGGCGTTGTATGTGCAAACGCTGACAGCGTCAAGATTGTGCTCGTTTTCAAGCATTTCGGTATGGGATGTATAGCAACGGGGAGCTATGTTGTATTTTTTGAAAAAGGCTTCGGCTTTACCTGGAACAAGGTCTGCCGCCGCAACGATCTCAACGTCGGGCTGCTTAAGGTAGCTTACGGCGTGAGCATCGGCGATCCAACCGGTACCGATAATACCAACCTTTAATTTTCTGCTCGTATCAATTTCTTGCTTTTTTTCCTGTGTGACTTTGTATGCATCGAGAATAGATTCAGCCATTTTTCCATCATCCTTTATTAAAAAAGTAAACACACTGTGTTTCGCTTATATTATAATACAGCGTATAAGATTTGTCAATAAAAAAACCGCCGACCTTATTTGGTCGGCGGAAGCTTTATCAGTTATTTAGCTTTTTTCTGCTGAAGAAATTTGATTGCAACAAGAATACCTATCATAAGGACGAGAACAATGGGAAGAACGATAATGATATTCTTGATAAGTCCCATAAGAAGGTATCCGACGAGAGATACGCCTGCAACTGTCAAAGCATAGGGAAGCTGAGTTGAAACGTGGTTGATGTGGTTGCACTGAGCGCCCGTGGAAGCCATGATAGTTGTATCGGAAATGGGAGAGCAGTGGTCACCGCAGACAGCGCCTGCAAGGCAAGCTGCGATAGTCATAACAAGCTCTGTGCTCATTGTCGGGTAAATAGCGATAACGATGGGGATGATAATTGCGAAAGTACCCCAAGAAGTGCCTGTTGCAAAAGCAAGACCGAGAGATACAAGGAAGATGATAGCGGGAAGGATTATACCTGCTGTTGCGTTGCCTTCAACGAGAGCGCCGACGAATTCGCCTGCACCGAGGTAAGAACGGCAGAAGCCGCCGAGTGTCCAAGCAAAGATGAGGATAAGGATGGCAGGAACCATAGCCTTGAAGCCTTCGGGAATGCTTGCGGTAAACTGCTTGAAGGTAAGAACGCGGCGGGGCAGATAGATGAGAGCTGTGATGACAAGAGCAAGGAAGGAACCGAGAACAAGACCTACGGATGCGTCGCAATTTGCAAATGCCATGTAGAAGCTTTCGCCTTCAAAGAAACCGCCTGTGTAAACCATACCTGCTACACAGCTGATGATAAGAATGATGACGGGAAGAACGAGGTCGATAACGCGGCCTTTTTCGTTGACTTCATTATTGTTGGAAGATTCATACGGTCTATCTGCAGTTGTGAAAAGGTCACCCTTTTCAGCGTTGAGCTCGTGTGTTCTCATGGGACCGAAATCGACCTTGAGAAGAGTTATGGTAATTATCATTACAAGAGTAAGGATAGCATAGAAGTTATAGGGGATAGCCTGAATGAACATTGCAAGACCGTCGATATCTGTGCCCTCAGCGGAGGAAGCAACGGCAGCTGCCCAGCTGGAAATGGGAGCGATGATACAGATCGGCGCAGCAGTTGCGTCGATGATGTAAGCAAGCTTTGAACGAGAGATCTTGAATTTGTCTGTTACGGGAAGCATAACGGAGCCGACTGTAAGGCAGTTAAAATAGTCGTCAATAAAGATAAGAGCGCCAAGACCTGCTGTTGCCAATGTAGCACCGGCTTTGCTCTTGATCTTTTTGCTTGCCCATCTGCCGTAAGCGGCGGCGCCGCCCGACTTGGAGATAATGGAAACCATTATTCCGAGAACGACAAGGAAGATAAGGATACCTACGTTCCATCCGTCACCGATATATTCGGTCATAACGCTGAAAAGCGAGGTAACTGTCTTTACGGGGTTGAACTGTGCGTACAAAAGTGCGCCGGAAAGGATACCCAAAAACAGAGAGGAATAAACCTCTTTTGTTATAAGGGCGAGTCCGATGGCGATGACAGGCGGAATAAGTGCCAGCCATGTGCCGAAGAATCGGCTCTGATACTCTTCTTCCTCAGCCGCTTCCTCTTCGGGAGCCTGCTCAACATCTTCAGCAGGTGCTTCCGTGGAAACGAGAAGAACATTTTCCTCGGCGGGCTCATTATCTGCAAAAGCAGAAATAGCGCCGAAGGAAAGCATGAGTACAAGAGCAAGGATAAGAACGTGGATAAGTTTTGATTTTGCCAATCTCATTTTTTTCGCTCCTTTTCTCTTACGACATTAAATGTCGGTATGTTGCTATATTATCATAGTAAAGCTAAAAAGTCAAGGAAGAATTGAAAATATTGCAGATAAAATGTCGGAAAATGTCGTTTTTTGTCGCTAAATCGCTATTGCAAAGATGTTTTCACCATTATATAATGCTTTTCGTAGAAAAAATAAGGAGGGTTGAAGATGTATACGTTAAGCAAAGAGACTGTCACGGAATTGGGCAAGGTAACTTTAAGGTATGAGCTGATAAGCTCTCTCAGTGAAACGGATATTCCGTATAGCACCTACGGAATAGAAGTGACACTTGAAGGAAACGGGTTTCGTGACAGCCGCAGAATTGACGACATAAGCGCGGAAAAGGCTGAGGTAATGGCGCTTATGGACAGTATGAGTGACGGTGAGGTTACACCTGTAACGGCGGCAGATGTTGTCGATGACTATCTGAATTGGTAGACGAAAGCGGCGTGACGAAAAATTCACGCCGTTTTTGCTGAATAAAAAGCAAATGCCGCACAAATACCGCAAAATAATTGTTGAAAAGTTTGCCTTTATATGATATAATAAAATACAATGTAAATGAGCCGAAGAACTTCGGATATGAAAGGAAACTCCGAAATGGAAAAGAAATTGTTTATAGCACCCGAGGATATTAAGAAGCTGACAACACTTAAAGGTCAATGCTTTGCCAGCGATAAGATCATGGTCGAGGGCAAGCAGATAGGTTATATGTACCGTGAACGTGCGCAGTTCAGAAACGACAGCGGTTGGCGTTTTCTTGCAGGCGATGAGGACGCGGCATATTTGGCAAACCCTGAAAATATCGGCGTGTACGATATGAATACAGTTGCAAATTACGATGAAGCCATATTGCCTCTTCTTAAAGTGTCACGCGGTACAGCGTTTATCCGCAATAAAAAAGGTGCGCTCGTTGAGGATTTTGCCTATGAAGATGACAGCCCGCAGAAATACTTCCCTGTAGAAAAGGAAGACGAGGAAGAGGAAGAAAAGACTGAAGAAGAGAAGGTTGCAGCAGCCCCCGTAAAGAGCACGGCTGAAATAAGAGTTGAGGGTGCATCTGTTGCAAAGCTTGATGAAACACAGCGCGCGGCGCTGATGGAATACTACAAAAACAGCATCGGCGAGATATCGTATACCATCCGCGATGATGAGCCCGAGGATGTTTCCGTTGACGTTGTCGTTATTCCGCCGTCAAACGGACACGATTTTTATACACTTGCGACCGTAGGTATGTCTGCGGCGGATATGACTGTCGCGGAAGGATCTGATGCGCCGAAGCGTGTGGAGCTTATGATCATGCTTCCGTCCCAGTGGCCTTTGGATAAAAATGAGCGCGGCGGCGCAAAACAAGGCTTTGCATGGCCCTTTGCGTGGCTCCGTAAGATAGGACATATTCCGTTCAGATATAAATCTGCTCTCAACGTCGGCAGAATAGTACCCAACGGCGCACCGGCAAAGCCCATCATGCAAAGTAGCGGAGTTTGCGGTGTTGCCCTTGATAAGCTTCGTGTAATGGACGTGAAGGAATTTACGCTTCCCGGTGAAGGCGAAAACAAAGTACAGTTCCTTTGCCTTGTTCCTGTTTTCCAAGCTGAAATGGACCTTAAGGCAAAATCGGGCGCGGACGCAATGTTTGCAAAGATGTATGAAACGGAATTTAAGCAGGTCGTAGATCCGAAGCGTAAAAGCGCCGTAGGATTTTCTATCGGCTCAATATTCGGAAAATAATTTAACGAAAAGAGAAATAAAATGAAAATAACTGCAAAAAAAGTCTTGGTGATGATCCTGGCTGTGCTCCTTATATTCTCCTGCGCCTGCGAAGTACAGCCCGCGGATGATGAAACGACACCCACGCCGACGGAAGCAATTACACCGACGGAAGCAGAAGCACCGTCAGATGACCCCGATGATTCGAGCTTTGATGTATTGGATAAAACGGATTTTACCGTTGTTAAGGTAAAGCTTGCCGATGGCACGGAAAAGGAAATATCGAGAGTTGAATATAATTACTATTTCCTTATGAAATATCAGAATTTCATCAACACATACGGAAGCTACCTGAGCCTTCTCGGCTTCGATACGAGCAAAACTCTTAAAGAGCAGGTCTACGATCCTGAAACGGGTGCAACTTGGTTTGATCATTTTTGCCTTGAAGCTGAGGCAATGATCAATGAAATTTACGTTTTTGAGCGTGAAAGCGAGCTTCGCAACATAGAAATGGCTGCAGACCTTGCAGCAAATATCGAAGAATATTTCACAGCCATGCAGTCCTACACCGCGTTTTACGACACGGATATAGACGGACTTATGAAGATGCTTTACGGTAGCGCGGCGAGCGCTGAAAAGATACGCGAGGTAATGACGCGTTATTATAAGGCGGCAAATGCGGCTGACGTGATATTTAAAAGCTACGTTTATCCTGACGCTGAAATAGAAGCGTTTTACAATGAAAACAAGGATGACTTTGCCGATATGGAATATAAAACGGTAAACGTACGCCATATCCTTGTTGACACGAAGGAAGAGGCAGATGCTATCCTTGCTGATTGGCAGGCAGGCGAGGCGACGGCTGAGAGCTTTGCCGCGCTTGCAGGAGAGCATTCTATCGACGGCGGCTCAAGCAGTAACGGCGGTCTTTATGAAGGCGTTTATAAAGGTCAGATGGTAGAGCCTTTTGAAAATTGGTGCTTTGATGAGAGCCGAGCCGAAGGTGACAGCGGTATCGTAGAGACTGATTACGGTTATCATATCATGTATTTTGACTCTTTCGGCGAATATTATTGGAAGATATCCGTTAAAACAGCCATGGCTGACGCTGAATTTGCTGAAATGTATAATGAAGCGGCAAAGAATTTCACATTTACTGTTGATGAAAGCAGTATTGAAAAGCTGAATAAGGAATTGGAAGTGCTTATTGCGGCATCATCAGCAGGCTAAAATAAATTAAATGAGGTGGAACGAATGGTTACAAAAGAGCAGTATGCAAAAGCATCGGAATTTGCGTTTAAAACCTTTGAAAAAGCGGGAATAGTCTTAACGCAGGAAGAAAAAGCGCGGCTTGAGGTTGCTGATTTCGGACTTGGAAAGCTTGAAGAAACGGGTCTTGAGATAATAACCTATGTAAACACAGACCGCGTTTGCGCAAAGGACCTTGTCCTCATGCCGTATCAAACGTGTCCTGAGCATATCCATCCTCCTCTTTCCTCGACAAATCCCGGCAAGGAGGAAACCTTCCGTTGCCGTTACGGTAAGGTATATCTTTACGTTGACGGAGAAGCGGAAAACGAGCCGAGTGTACAGCCGCCCGAAGGCGTGTACACTGTTTTCCATGAAATAATTCTTGAACCCGGTATGCAGTATACGCTCATGCCCAATACGAAGCATTGGTTCAAGGCAGGGGCAGACGGTGCCGTTGTTTCCGAATTTTCTACCACAAGCACGGACGAGTGTGATATTTTCACTGACTCTGCAATTAAACGCGCTCCCGAGGTGGAACAGTTATAATGCAATTATCAACAGCTGTTTTGAATTAAACGGCTGTTGATTTTGTTATAAAATTGATTTTTTTTAAATGAAAAATCAAAAAGATCATCAAAAAGAGGCACAAATATGACGAAGTATGATAAAAATGATTTCGTTTTCGGCGCTCAATATTACAGAGCACCTACACCTGAAAGAGAAAGCTGGCGCACAGACCTATCCAATATGAAAAAGAACGGATTTAACAGCGTTAAATTCTGGGTTCAATGGCGATGGAACCATCGAGGTGAAGGGCTGTTTTACTTTGACGATATTGACGAGCTTATGGATATTGCGGCGGAAAACGGTCTTAAAGTAACGCTGAATGTTATTTTTGACGTTGCGCCGCTTTGGGTGACGGAAAAATATAAGGATTCAAGCATAGTTCTGTCAAGTGGTAAAGTCGTTGAGCAAAGAGCTGTGGGCTACAGGCAGATAGGGGGCTTTCCGGGTACCTGCTATAGCCACAGGAAAGCATTCGAGGAAAGAATGAATTTCCTCAGAGCAACTGTCAAAAGATACAAGGATCATCCTGCGCTTGAAATGTGGGATGTATGGAATGAGCCTGAACAATGCAGTCCCCACAGAGCGCCAAAGACCGACGAGCTGTCGTGCTACTGTGAAAATTGCGCAAGAGATTTTAAAGAATGGCTCGAAAATAAGTATTCCAACATTGACGAGCTTAACAGAGTGTGGGGCAGATGCTATAACAACTTTTCCGAGGTGGAGCTTCCGCGAGAAAGGTTCACCTTCGTGGATTTTATAGATTATCGCGAGTTTAATCTTGACAAGATGACCAAAGAGGGGAACGAAAGAATACGGCTTGTCAAAAGCATTGATAAAAAGCATACGACGTATTTACACGTCGTTCCAAATACATCGACTATTTTTAATGCGCTCACGGGTGTGGACGATTTTGATATGGCGAAGGAGTGCGACGTGTTCGCATCAACAAACTTTGCAAAGCCCATATGGAGCGTACTGACGACATCCGCAGGAAATGGAAAGCTGTGCTATAACGTGGAATGCCACATTGGATTGGGCTCAACTCAAATGCATCAGAAGCAAATAACGCTGGCAGATATGGTCAAGGATCTTATTCCGCAAATTGGTATGGGTATAAGAGGCTTTATGTTCTGGCAATACAGACCTGAAATATTGGGACACGAGTCTCCTGCGTGGGGTACTACCAAATTGGATGGCACTATAGGAAGCGTGGGCGTTGCGGCAAAGGAATTTATCGGCAGACTGGAGCCGCATATTGACAATATCATGAAGGCTGAATGTAAAAAAGCCGAAATTGCCATATGGAAAGGCAGAAAAAATGAAGTGCTGTCTTTTTGTATAAATGAAAGTTTGCAAGGGTTTTCAAAAAGCATTGAAGCGTATGTCAATGCTGTTTACAACAACAGTTACAGCTGTCGAATAGTTGACGACAACATGATAATTGACGGCTTGGATGATACGAAGCTGCTTATATTGCCCTACTGCTACGGACTTGATGCAAAGCTTGCAAAGGCGATTGATAACTTTGTGCAAAGCGGAGGAACAGTTTTGTGCGAGGCTCATTTAGGAGGCTATGATCTCGGCAGAGGCAGACATTCTTACAGAATGCCCGGAATGGGGCTGGATGCCTTGTGGGATATACGGGAGGTTTATACAACAAGCTCGTATCATCTGGAGGCTGTTGCGGAAGAGGAAGAGTTCGATGCGTCGGGGCTCGTAGACGATATGAAAAAAGCGGTGGACGCTTACGGGCTTAACGGCGGCAAGAATTTTAAAATCAACACAAAATACGGAATAAGCCTTGTCGGGTCGGAGCGCTATGCCTGCCTTAATGACGATTGCGACGAGATAATCGGCACTTTCCAAGGAAAGCCGTGTATAGTCAAGCAAAAGCGAGGCAAGGGTGTCGTATATTATTGCGGAACGAATCTCGGCGAGAGCGCGGAGCTTTACGCTGAGGATTTTGTGCATTTTGCGGAAAAGATAATACGGGAAGCAGGCGCTACGAAAAACTATCCAATCAATAAGTATGGAGTTCATATTGACAGAGTTTCAGAAAATATTCTTGTTGTCAACAACAATACCGATGAGGACGTCACGTTTGAGCTTGATGGAAAGTATCGCTCGGTATTTTGCGATGAAAAAACATCGGCAAGCTCTTACCGTATAAAAGCAGGATGCGCCGATATGCTCGTCAAAGCTTAAAAGCTTATAAATAAAAAAATCAACCTGAAAGGAAGAAATAATCATGGCTAAAATCAACGGAAAAGAGCTTACAAAGCAGGAGCTTCTTAAAAGAGCGGGCAATCCCTCACAGCTTTGCGGTATACGCAAAATTTCATTTGAAGAGGGGAAGGCGCGTGGACTTTCTGCATTTGAAGTGAAAACAGGAAGCGGATTTTGCTTTACAATAGCGGCAGATAAATGCATGGACATATTGGAAGCGTCGTATAAGGGCGTAAACCTGTCGTTCCTCGGAAAAGCAGGTCCCACAGCACCGCAATACTACAACAGCTTTGAAAACGAATTCGGTCAGACCATGACGGGCGGACTTATGTTTACCTGCGGACTTCAGAATTCAGGCGGCGGCTGCCGTGATAATCAGGGCGTTTGGCACTCTCCTCACGGAAGAGCGGCGTTTATTCCTGCTGAGCAGGTGTACGGCAAAAGCTATTGGAGCGGAGACGACCTTGTGATAGAGGCAGGCGGCGTCATGAGAGAAAATCTGCTTTTCGGACATAACCTTTCTCTTACGAGAAAAATAACGGCAAAAGCAGGGGAAAACAAGTTTATTTTACACGATACCCTTGAAAATCTCGCAGCAGAGCCCAATGAATTTATCATTTTGTATCATTTCAACCTCGGCTATCCTATGCTCGATGAAATGACAAAGCTTATTCTTCCCGAAGATACGGAAAGCAGCGCACGAACAGAGGCGGCTGAAAAGGGAATCGATAAGAGATTTGAATTTTCCGCACCTATTGATGGATTTTTCGAGCATTGCTTTTTCCATGTGGTTAAAGGCGATGACGGTTTTGCTGAAGCGAAAGTGGAAAATCCGTCACTTGGCTTTGGCATAAGCCTTAAGTATTCCGTAGACACATTACCCGTTCTTACGGAGTGGAAATCCATGCGCTCGGGTGATTATGCACTCGGACTTGAGCCCGGCAACGGATGGCTTTGCGGAAGAAAGCTTGAGCAGGACAACGGAACGATACAGACTATTGCACCTTTCTCCAAGATCGAATATACACTTGAGTTCAGCGTATACGATCTGTAAGCAAAAAAAGTTAGAAATGTGCAAAAAATTATTACTTTTTTGCATTGACAATAATTAAAAATAATGTTAGTATAAAAATACCATTATGAAAATGGGAAAAAAGCGTTTTGTCGGTAGTCGAAAAAAACCGAAAAAAGTTTGGAGGTATTATGTGGTGGGAAAGATTTCCGATTTATTCACACATATCTGACAGAGACAGAAGAAACAAGCTTCATTCAAGAATTGAACACGCTTATGCGGGCGATCCCGGTTGGGGGCCCGTTGCGCAGTGTATGAACTCCATCAATGCCGTTGACACAGCTAAGCAATATAAGGCTGACGGCGTGCATCCTATTGCGTGGATGGAGACCTTCGGAACTTGCTTTATCTATGCCATGGCGTACGATAAGCGCGAGGACGGTACATATGAAACCATAAATCTCACACCCGAACAGATAAAGGCTATTTTCGGCAAGGACAGCCAGAATAAAGAGCTTTATTTTGCAAAGCCTCTCTATAACGCATGGAGCTGGGAGGAAAATATTAAAAAACACGTTCCCAACACAGTTCGATGGATGGGTCCGCACAATATAGTAAACCAAGAGGATATAATCGGAAACACCTTTACGCCCGAGAACTTCGGACTTAAGCTTCCCACATATCCCGACGGCACGCCTGCCGTGGGCTGGACAGATACGGAATGCTATCCGCTTAACGCAAAGTTCTACGATGCTGTCTGCTCCAAGGATATTTACGGAGTTATCGACAGATTCGGCGAAAGCTACGACAGACCTGCCTCCTGCAATACCATAGATGAAAAGACGGGTCAGCCCGTATGCACGACGTTCGGCCTTTATCATCATACGGTTTCCGAAAATGACCGCGTATATCTTCCCTCAAAGAAGGTTGGAGAGCGTGTTCACGTTGCCATAATGGGTGTAGGTAAAGATCCTGCTGCGCCGTTTTGGGGAGATTACATGAAGATGTCTGCAAAGATCCATGCCAACGCAGGTATGGAAGGTCTTTGGTGCGACAATATGTCTCCGTTTAATAACTTCGGCTTTATTCCCATGCAAAACGGCTTTGGCGAATGGTCTGTTGCACGCTTCCGCGATTTTATTAAAAAGCAGTTTACCAAGGAAGAGCTTGACGCCATGGGTATAAGCGATCCCGATACGTTTGATGTGCGTAAGTACCTAATTGATAAGGCGAGAAAAATGGGTGCAGTTGATGCGAACCGTTACCTTGACCGCATCTGGAAGGATGCTCGTTGGCTTGAGGATGATATCTGGTCTGCTTATAAGATCCATAAGGCACAGATGGGACGCGAAGGTATCAAGCGTTTTTACGATTCCATTAAGGAAGGCGCAAAGGAAGCGGGCTGTGATGAATTTTGCATCATGGGTAACGATATTCCCTGGAGCCTTGGTTGGATACAGGATGACAGCGTAGATATGGCGAGCACAGAGGTCGGTCCGGGCTGGTGCTACCTTGGCGGTGCACACGGCTTCGGTGCTCCTCCCTACGGCAAGCTTGCGGCACATTACCGTGCAGCTTTGGAGCATCAGAGCGGTCCGTACGCAACGTATTGGTATTATCTCGGCGGACTTGATTACGGCAGAAACCCCAATATAACACGTGTCCTCATGGCTGAAGCCTTTGCAAACCATGCATTTATAAAGCATGGCGGAAATTGCATAGAAAATGATGAGGTTGCCGTTCCCTGGAACGAGTTCCTTGTTGCAAATGAAGATAAATATCTGGGCAGAAAAAATTATTACGATATCGGTGTCTGGTACTCGGGAAGCAATCAGCTTCAGCAGGTGCCTCCCGGACATTTCACCTTGACGCCCGACGCACAGCCTCATACCTTCGGCTATCTTGGCTTTGTAAATGCACTTATCGATGCGCACATGCCCTTCCGTGTAGTGACGGATTGGAAACTGACGGCTGAAAGCCTTGCAAAATTCAAGACGTTTATTATTCCCAATGCGGAAAATATTGACGATGACGTTCTCCCCTTGCTGGAACAGTTCGTTGAAAACGGCGGAAGACTTGTTATTACAGGCTCTTCAGGTACAAGATACGGACAGAAGAACGTATTCCGCCGCCGTGAAAGCTCCTTGCTTGACAAGCTTTTGGGCGGAAAAGCAAAGATAGAAAGCAATTTCTATATGGGCAAAAAGGGTAAGATACAGATATTCGTTGAAGATGCAACAGATATTCGTACACTTGACGACGGAAGCACAGAGGAAGAAACGAGCGTACAGCGCGAGTATGAGCCTGTTATAATTGAAAATAAGATAGGTAAGGGTACGGTTGCGTTCATTCAGGCGACAGTCGATATGAAGTATTTTCTTGAGGACGAAAAGCGCGACGAGATGCGTCCGTTTATTCTTCAGCTTATCGGCGAGAGCGATATCGTCCGCGATGCGGAAATGCCTCGCACTGCGGCAATGTCCGTATGGAATAAGGATAACGAAGCCGTATACGTTGATATTCATAACTATAATATCGATATTCCCTCCGACGAGATAACGGCTACGGGTGCTCTTGCATTTTCCGTAAAGCTTCCTGATGGCAAGTGCCTTGCGGACTTTGAGGTTATTTCTCCCGAAGCTGACGTTAAGGCAGAGGTTGAATGTGCAAACGGCTATGCAAAGGTCAAGGTAAACAGCGTTGAGGTCTTTGCAACGGTAAAGCTTTTGCTGAAATAATGGGGTAAAAGATATGTATGTAAATCCGTATCAGAATTTAAACGGCGGAAGCTGGATAAAAACAAATTTTCATACACATTCGGGCACAGGTGCAGGCACTTGCGGAAAAAATCCTCTTGATGCCGTTATCCCCGTATACCGCGAAGCGGGCTACGGGGCGCTGTGCATATCAAATCACGACCTATATACCGATACAGCGTCATTTTCTGATGAAAAAATGTTCATGATCGACGGTGTTGAATACTCGGCAGAGTCTCATATGCTGACTATCGGTGTAAAGCGTTCGTACCGCGACTTGCCTCATCAGCAAGCCATAGATGCTACAAATAAAGACGGCGGCTTCAGTATTCTTTGCCACCCCAATTGGATACGCAAGGAATATTGGAAGTGGTCTGATATAGATGAGCTTAAGGGCTTTGCGGGCGTAGAGGTGGTAAATCTATTGGTTGCAAGGCTCAGTGGCTCGGCTATCGCGGCTGATACGTGGGATCATATTCTCACAGGCGGTAGGCTTAAGTGGGGCTTTGGAAACGATGATTTCCATATATTCACCGATGCGGCGAGAAGCTGGACGATGATTTATTCGCAGACACGGGATTACAACGGAATTAAAAAAGCCGTTGACACAGGCGCTCTTTATGCATCGACGGGGCTTGAACTTGAAAGCCTTGTGCTTGATGGGAAGACTGTCTGCGTAAAGGCGAAATATCCCGTGGATACATACGTTGACACTTTTACATACAGATTTTTCAAGGAAAACGGCGTGCTTGTCAAGGAAACGACGGGAACAAGTGCTGAATATACTCTTACGGATGAAATGTATGTAAGATGTGAAGTGATTGGAGAAAACGGAGCTATGATGTTCTGCCAGCCTGTCTATGACGACGAGCGGATGTCATACGAAAAATAGTGCATGAATATATACGATTTTGATAAAACTATATATGACGGCGACAGTACGCAGGACTTTTTCATGTTCTGTGTGCGCCGCCGTCCTGCACTTTTGCTGAAAACGGTAAAGGTGCTTCCGCAAGCGGTGGAATACTGCGTGAAAGGCGGAGACAATACGAAAATGAAGGAGAAATTTCTTGAATTTTTATCGGAATATGACGATATTGACAGGAAAATAGAGCTGTTTTGGTCGCTGCATGAAAAAAATATCAAAAAATTTTACCTTGAAAATAAAAAAGCGGATGATATTATTATATCCGCCTCTCCTGAATTTTTACTTGAACCTATGTGCAAAAAGCTGGGTGTAACGCTTATCGGTACTCTTGCCGATAAAAAAACAGGCAAAATAACGGGGCTTAACTGCAGAAGAGAAGAAAAGGTGAAGCGTCTGTGCGAGTATATGAACGGCAATTTGCCGAAGATAGAGCGGTTTTATTCCGACAGCCTATCCGATACGCCGCTGGCACGCTTGGCTGAAAAGGCGTATATGGTAAAGGGAGAAAAAATAACCGATTGGAAGATTGAAAAATAATGAAATCTGTAACGTTAAACAGCAGTGCGAAAATAAATCTGACGTTGGGTATCCTTTCAAAAAGATTGGATGGTTATCACGAGCTGGACACGGTCATGCAGGCGGTGTCTGTTCATGATGTAATAAAGCTGACGAAAAAGGAAAAGGGGATAACTGTTTGTACAAATCTTCCCTATGTACCCAATGACAGCAGAAATACGGCTTATAAAGCGGCAAAGCTGTTTTTTGAGCAGACGGGAATTGACGGCGGAATTGAAATAAGCGTTGAAAAAAATATCCCCGTAGCGGCAGGTCTTGCGGGCGGAAGCAGTAATGCGGCATCCGTGTTAAAGGGTATGAACTGGCTTTTTGGTACAGGGCTTACGCTTGACGAGCTTTGCAAAATGGGTGCTAAAATCGGGGCTGACGTGCCTTTTTGCCTTATGGGCGGAGCTGCCCACGCGACAGGCATAGGAGAAAAGCTTGAAAAGCTTCCAAAGCTACCTCAATGCCATATCGTAATTGCCAAGCCTCCTGTGAGCGTGTCAACGCCTGAGGCCTATAGCGCATGGGACTCATTGGGCGAGGAAAGCGGAAAAATAATGTACGGCGATATGGCACAAGCGCTTCAGGCACAGGATATTGATATGGTGTGCGAAAGAATGTACAACGATTTTGAACGTGTTGCCAACATTAAAATACCTGCTATAGCTGAATACAAAAAGATCATGACTGAATTTGGAGCAAAGGGCACACTTATGAGCGGAAGCGGACCGTCCGTTTTCGGTATTTTCGGAAGCCAAAATCAGGCGCGAAAGGCTTATAACGAGCTGAAAAAGAAATGCCGCGAGGTATATATTTGCAGACCGGTCTGAAACAGGATATGAGAAAAAGAAAGCGGAGTGAATAAAGCGATGAAAAAAAATTATATTATTTTACATGCGGTAGTGCTTGTTTTGTTTGCCATGATCATATCCGTGACCTTTATTTTTCCTAAAATCATGGCACATTACCGTGTAGAGCAGCTTGAAGCCGCGCTTAAAACGAGAGTCGTCACGAATGTTGACAAGGTCGTTTGTGACAATACGAGGATTAAAACGTCAAACCAAAACGAATACTATATGACCACTCGTGCATGGCTGGAAAGAGCCTTTGCTTTAAGTGAAAAGGAGCTTCCCGCGCTTTCTGTGGAGAGTACAAAAACTGAAACGTACTGCTACGATAGGGTGACGGTAAATGCTGAGTATCCAAGCGGAGAAAAAGCGCAAATAGAGATAATACTTGAGCGGCTTGACGTTATGACGATAAAGCCAAATACGATATATGTTGATGAAACACTGCGCAGATTCTTTTTTGATATGACGGAGATAGATGCGGCTGTGGCAGAGATGAATAAATGAAAGTGAAAAGAGATATGAGTAGAATATTAACGGGAACGTTTCGCGGAAACGCTCGCGCCTTCGGCTTCGTATCATACGATGGCGGTGACGATATTTTTATACCTCCGTCCGAAACGGCAGGCGCGATGAACGGCGATATAGTTGCCTTTGAAATAATAGATAAAGCACGGGGCGAGGGTAGCGTCGTGCGCGTGCTCGACCGCGCTGTGACGGAGCTTGCGGGCACTATAAGTGCCGTAGGCAAAACGGCGTATTTTATTCCGGATGATAAAAATATCCCAGACAGATTTTTTGTGGAGCAAGCATCCCCGAAAAGGAAATCACGGGTTTTTCGCGGTAACCACGGAAGAAGCAGAGCAAAAAGTGTAAACGATCTGCCGCGTCTTAAGGACGGTCAGAAGGTCTGGGCGAAAATAACGTCATATCCCAAGCGCGGAGCTGTAAAAATTCTTGAGGTGTTTGGCGACGGCGGCTCGGTGGAATCGAATATCAGAGCGATTTTGAAAAGCCATAGGATAAAAACTGAATTTCCCGAAAACGTAATGCGCGATGCCCGTGATATTGCTCGCAAGGGCATACACGAAACGGAGCTTATGGGAAGAGAGGATATGCGTGATAAAACTATCTTCACCATTGACGGCGCAGATACGAAGGACATTGACGACGCTATTTCCCTTGAAAAAACAAAGTCAGGCTGGCTTTTGGGTGTGCATATCGCCGACGTAAGCCATTACGTCAAGGAGCGATCCTTTGTGGATGTGGAAGCGTTTGAACGCGGTACATCTGTGTATTATGGTGACAGCGTTATTCCCATGCTTCCGAAGGAGCTGTCAAACGGGATATGCTCCCTTAATGAAAATGAAGACAGGCTTGCGCTGTCTGTGCTGATGGATATTGACGGCGAAGGCACTGTAACGGCAAAGAGAGCCGTTAAATCCGTTATCCGCTCGAGGAAAAAATGTGTTTACAGCGAGCTTAACGATATTCTTGCAGAAACGGCAGACGAAGAAACTTGCGGAAAGTACGGTGAAGTAATCGATACCGTTCGCATGATGGCTCAGCTTGCGCAGATAACGTATAAAGCAAGGATGAAGCGCGGAGCTGTAGAGCTTGAAACGGTGGAAGCGAAGGTTGTGCTTGACAAACGCGGAAATCCGGTAGATATAATAAAGCGTGAGCGCGGAGTTTGCGAGCGGATGATAGAGGAATTTATGCTTTTGGCGAACGAAAGCGTTGCCAAAATGCTTACGGAGCTTGAGCTTGCCTGTGTTTACCGTGTCCATGAAGAGCCTGACGAGGAAAAGCTTGCGTCGCTTGTGAAGGCATCGACGCTTTTCGGTATAAACGGAAGCGATATAAAGAGTATCGTTGCCGCATCGAAGGGAACGCCCTATGAAAAGCTGATAAATGATATGGCTCTTCGCTCAATGATGCGTGCGAAATACAGCGAAAAGCTTGGACCGCATTTTGGGCTTGCCTCGCCCTGCTATTGTCATTTCACGTCGCCCATAAGGCGATACCCCGACCTTTTCGTCCATCGAATGCTGTCAATGTACCTTGCCGACAGAGCGGAAGGCGAAAGAGCGGCGCGAGCGGCAGACTCGGCAAGAAAAACTGCCTCGCAGTCAACGGAGCTTGAAATGGCGGCAGATGAAGCTGAACGCGATATAGATGAGCTTTACAAAGTAGCGTATATGCTTGATAGAATAGGCGAGGATTTTGATGCGACTGTGTCGGGCGTTACGCAGTTTGGCATATTTGCCGAGCTTGACAATACGGTGGAGGGGCTTATCCGCTTTGCAACAATGACGGACGACGTATATTTTTATGATGAGGATACTGTGTCTGCCGTCGGACAAAACATGAAAAAGACATTCCGTATAGGAGATAAAATACGAGTAAAATGTGAAAATGCAAACCTTATAGCCCGTGAAATAGATTTCAGCATGGTTTAATTGTTGTTTTTATCAATAGGATGGCGCACGAAAAGAGAGGTAAATCCCTTCAATGAAAAGGGTATGATGGGATGAAGATAGCTTCGCTTGTCAAAGGTCTTTGTTGAGGCGAGAAGGATAAGGATACCTAAAAGCCCCAGCGAAAGCCCCCAAAGATTGAAAAGCTCTGTGAGGATGATGAGCGCCATACGGCATAGCTTGAACGCATAGCCCAGCTCAAAGCTTGGCTGAGCAAAGCCTGCTATTGCCGTAAAAGCCATGTACAAAAGCACCTCGGGCAAAAACCAATTTGCTTTAACTGCAAATTCGCCGAGTACCAGCGCGGAAACAAGGCTGAAGGAGTTGCTCAGTGAGTTTGGCGTATTAAGCGAGGCAAGCTTCATAACGTCTATAATAAGTTCAATTATTATGAGTTGTGCGAAGATAGGCATTTGAGGTGTGTCAGAGGGCTTTATAAAGTCAAGCCACGGCGGTATGAATTGCGGATTTTTTAAAAGCGCAAACCAAACGGGCGTTAAAAGCAGAGTGATAAAAAGAACGATTATGCGCAGATTGCGCATATAAGTTCCGACGATAGGCGGGAAATAGTAATCATTAGTATTTTGCATGAAAGCAAAAAATGACGTTGGCAAAACAATGGCGTCGGGAGAATTGTCAACAAGCAAAACTACCTGACCTTCTGCTATGCAGGCGGCTGCCGCATCGGGACGGTCAAGAAAGCGTACACGGGGAAAGGGATTGTACCATTGTCCGCGGATAAGACATTCCGCAACGCTCTCTTGTGCCAGCGTCAATGTGTTAACGCAAATGCTTTGCAGCTTTTTGCGCACCTTGTCAACGAGCTTTACATCGGCAACGCCGTTTAAATAGCATATGGCAACGTCTGTTTTTGAACGTGAGCCGACGGTGACACGCTCCATAGTAAGGGAGCTGTCGCGGATACGGCGGCGTATCATTGCGGCGTTATCCAAAAGCATTTCAACAAAGCCGTCCCGTGAGCCGCGCAATACGCGGTCATCCTCCGGCTCTTGTATGGAGCGATTGGGATATTCGCGCGCATTCATTAAAATGGCACAGTCGAACCCTGACCAAAGCAGAACGGTAACACCTGATAAAACGGCGACTGCGGCTTTGCCAACGTCGTGTTCGATGGAAAAATCGCCGCAAGTGATGTATTTTGATGCAAATTCAGCCGCATCCGATGCGTAAAGATTCTGTGCGGAGCAAAGGTTATCCATCAGCTTTTCCAAAAGTAATCCGCTTATAAGTCCATCGATGAAATATATTTGACCGTGACCGTTTTCGGAGCGTATGTGACGAGAGACAATATCGAAGCTTGTGCCGAGACGTAAGGCATTTGCTAAAAGTGTGCGGTTTTTATCAAAATCATTTTCAAAAAAAGCCATATCAAAACCCTTTCGATCTTATAGTATAAGTATTTTTTCCGTAAAACGGATTTTAAATACAATAAAATTTACAGTCATTTCAGGATAAAATTTAACTCGCATAAAGAGCTTTTATCTGCTAAAAATAATTGCGTAAAGTGTTTGGCTTTACGCAATTATTTATGAAAGGGATAAAGAAATATGACTCTTACACAGAAGGAATCTTCTCTTATAAAGGACCTTAAATCACAGGAAAAGCTTTGTATCGACAAGTATACGAAGGGCGCAAACGAGGCGTGTGACGGCCAGCTTAAAAGCCTTTTTACACAGCTGAGCCAAACTGAGCAGCGTCATTTTGATACGCTTACTCAGATAGAAAACGGCACGGTGCCTCAGATGAACGCAGGCTCAGAGCCTCAGCCTCAGTTTACAGCGACTTACGGCACAGCGCAGACACCGCAAAAGCAGACAGATTGCTTTTTATGCTCCGATGCGCTTGCGATGGAAAAGCACGCATCCTCCATGTATGACGTAAGTATATTTGAATTTGCTCAGCCTCAGCTTCGTGACGTACTCAACCATATCCAGAAGGAAGAGCAGGGCCACGGCGAAAAGATATACAGCTATATGTCTTGCAACAATATGTATTCCTAAGCTTGCATTCGAGGTGTCCTTTAACGGGGATGCCTCAATATTTATACAAAAAATGGGCTCAAAATCAGCAACGTTAAAAATTATACTTGCAATTTACTTATTTATAGTGTATAATAAACAAATATGAATACAATATCGGCTACGACCGATTTGGAGAGGAGTTATACTATAATGAACTGCACACATGAAGTTGAAAGAATGTGTACGGTAGCTAAAGGTCCTAACCATGGCGCCGCACCCATTCCTCAAGAAGGTCAATGGACAAAAGTAAAAGAAATCAGCGACATTTCCGCATACACCCACGGTGTGGGCTGGTGTGCACCCCAGCAGGGCGCTTGCAAGCTGTCCCTTAACGTAAAGAACGGTATCATCGAGGAAGCTCTCGTTGAGACGATAGGCTGCTCCGGCATGACACACTCCGCAGCTATGGCTGCTGAGATCCTTCCCGGTAAGACTGTGCTTGAGGCTCTTAACACAGACCTTGTTTGTGACGCTATCAATACCGCTATGCGTGAGCTGTTTTTACAGATCGTTTACGGTCGTTCTCAGTCCGCATTCTCCGAAGGCGGTCTTGTAATCGGCGCAGGTATGGAAGATCTCGGTAAAGGCGAGAGAAGCATGGTTGGTACAATGTACGGTACCAAGGAAAAGGGCGTAAGATACCTTGAGATGACTGAGGGCTACTGCACGAGAATGGCTCTTGATGCTGATAATCAGGTTATCGGTTATGAGTTCGTATCTCTTGGCAAGATGACTGATTTCATCAAGAAGGGTATGGAGCCTAACGAAGCATACGAGAAGTCCAAGGGTACATACGGCCGCTTTAATGAAGCCGTTAAGTACATTGACCCTCGCAAAGAGTAATTAAGGAGGAATAACGAAATGGCAAAATTTGAAGGTTACGAAAGACGCGAGGCCAAGATCCTCGCCGCTCTCGCAGAATACGGCATTTCCTCCATCGATGAATGTAAGGAAATTTGCGACGCAAAGGGCATCAACCCCTATAAGATCGTTGAAGAAACACAGCCTATCGCGTTCGAGAACGCAAAGTGGGCATACACAGTTGGCGCTGCTATCGCAATCAAGAAGGGTTGTGTAAAGGCTGCTGACGCCGCTGCTGCTATCGGTATCGGTCTGCAGAGCTTCTGCATTCCCGGTTCCGTTGCTGAAAACCGTAAGGTTGGTTTGGGCCATGGTAATCTCGGTAAGATGCTTCTTTCCGAAGAGACCGAGTGCTTCTGCTTCCTTGCAGGTCACGAGTCCTTCGCAGCTGCTGAGGGTGCTATCAAGATCGCTCTTAACGCTAACAAGGTTCGCGTTAAGCCCCTTCGCGTAATCCTTAACGGTCTCGGTAAGGATGCCGCTATGATCATTTCCCGTATCAATGGCTTTACTTACGTTCAGACTGAGTTTGATCCTTACACCGAAGAGGTTAAGGTCATCAAGGAAATCGCTTACTCCAACGGTCCTCGTGCCGCTGTTAAGTGCTACGGCTCCGACAGCGTTCCCGAAGGCGTTGCTATCATGAGATTGGAGAATGTTGGCGTTTCCATCACAGGTAACTCCACCAATCCCACCAGATTCCAGCATCCCGTTGCAGGCACCTACAAAAAGTGGTGCAATGAGAACGGTAAGCAGTATTTCTCTGTTGCTTCCGGTGGCGGTACAGGTAGAACTCTGCATCCCGATAACATGGCTGCAGGTCCCGCTTCCTATGGTATGACTGATACTATGGGCCGTATGCACGGTGACGCTCAGTTCGCAGGATCTTCTTCCGTTCCCGCTCACGTTGAGATGATGGGTCTGATCGGCGCAGGTAACAACCCCATGGTTGGTATGACCGTTGCGGTTGCTGTTGCTGTAGAAGAAGCAAGCAAGTAATTTTATAAAAATGACACACTGCTTTGGATTCCCGAAGCGGTGTGTTTTTTTGTTATGTGTTATTTGTTTGTTTGATTTCTGTCGACAAGAAAATCTAGAGTTACGTTGTAGTAATCTGCCAACTTTATAGCAGCCCAGAGAGGCAATTCCCTTTCACCACGTTCATAACGCTGATAAACAGTAAGCTGCATATTTAATAAATTTGCAATTTCTTTTTGTGTTTTGTCTTTATCTTCTCTAAGATCTCTTACTCGTCTATATATTGCCATGATATATTCTCCTAATATAGTATGACATAATTATATTAAAAAACACCGAGAGGTGTTGACAATAACACCGGATGGTGTTATAATGTGAAAAAATAATTTATAGGAAGAAGTGGCAATTATGAAAAAGACAAAGATCACAGCAATTGTGTGTTCGGCACTTATTTTTTGTGCGTTTACAATGGGTTGTATGACGGCAGGAGCAGACAATGTGGAGCTAAAGGGCGATATTGACGGAAACGGCAAAGTTGACATTGTTGATGTGCTTGCTCTTTTGAAGCAGGTAACAGCACCAAAGCCGACGGTTACACCTACTCCGTTGCCGACAGCAACACCCACACCGACGTCGACACCCACGCCTGTACCGACGATGACTCCAACACCTACACCGACGTCGACACCAACACCTACACCGACGTCGACACCCACGCCTGTACCGACGTCGACACCCACACCTACACCGACGTTGACACCTACACCTACGCCGAAGCCGACTACCTATACGGTAAGGTTTGTTGATTATGACGGCGCGGAACTTAAGACGGAAATTGTCGAAAAGGGTGCGAGGGCTACAGCTCCCGCAACGCCTACGAGAAGCGGATACATATTTATCGGTTGGAACAAAGCCTTTGACAACGTCACAAGTGATTTGACCGTTACGGCGCAGTATGAGCTAATAATAGGTGCGTATTTAGGCAGCGCTAACCAGACCGTTGAAAAAGGCGCAACACTTTCAATTCCCGTACAGCTACTCAACTGTTCAACACCCATAAAGACAATGGGTATTTCAATTTCCAATGTTCCCACGGGTATAACCATTAAAAAGGGAACATGGTCTTCTGATTATGAATATGAGATGCAAAACTTTAACAAAACACGGCTTCAAGGCGCTTCAACATTGACAGAGCAGGGCGTTGTGAATGGAAATATTTTTGATTTCCAATTTACTGTGTCTGATTCGATTGAATCAGGAGTATATACAGTGGAAGTTGTGATGATCCTAAAGTACTTTGACATGAACGAAGATGAACTTTCACTGCCTTGTCAACCGGTAAATGTACAGATAACAGTAAACTAACGAATAATGGAGGGATTTAATCGTGTATTCAAGAAAATTAACCACTAAGGTAACGGCACTCTTTTTGGTAATGATTATGGCAATATCGATGTTGCCAATCTCCGCGATTCAAGCATCTGCTACAACAGGTGCGCAATTGACGATTGACGTGGTTACCGGCATACCGGGGGAAACAGTAGAATTAAAAGCTGTTCTTTCGAATGCGCCCGATGTTAAAAGTATGGCCGTTTCCGACATAACATATGATAGCGGAAAAATGACTTTAACCAAGGTAGAATGGTTATGCGATGCAGAAATCAAAAATTGGAATTCTTCACAAGGCCGTGGCGTTCTCACATTTGGAGAAAACACAAATGCGAATGGTGCAATTTTGAAAATGACATTCAAAATTGCCGATATTGTTGAAGATTCGGACGTAAATGTTTCCTGCTCGATAATAGTTAAAGCAATGAATGCAAGTCATGATGAAGAACCTGTAGCAACTACTGTTATCCCGGGCGTGGTAGAAATCAGAAACGAAATTCCGGGCGATATGGATGGCAATGAAAAGGTTAACAGTGACGACGCTGTTTATCTGTTGTACCACACGTTGTTTGGAAAAGAAGAATATCCGATAAAGCAAAGCGGTGACATTGACGGCAACAGCAAGACGGACAGTAATGACGCGGTCTATTTGCTGTATCATGTTTTGTTCGGCGAAGATGATTATCCTTTCCCCGATCATTGTGTACATTCGTTAGACTATTTTGCTGAAAAAGCGGCAACCTGCACGGGCGACGGTAATGAAGCTTATTGGTATTGCTCTAAGTGCGGAAAATATTTTGCAGACGCAAACAGAAATACCGAAATATCCCTTGTAGATACGGTGATTGCGGCAAAGGGACATACATATTCAGATCAATGGTCATCTGATCAAACATATCATTGGCATGCCTCAACGTGTGAACACACCAATCTTGTTAAGGACAAGGCGGAACATATCTATGGCAATGACAATATTTGTGATATATGTTTGGCGGTAAATACTCCAGATCCGTCAAAGCCTTACAAAATTACATATGAACTGTACGAATATGATGAAAATAAAGGCGATACGTATCTGCCTACAGCACATATAGTTAATCATCCGAAAAATCGCGCGTATTATTCATCTACAGACAGCTTTGATGTGGAAAACCCAACATGTGCCGGATATGAATTTTTGGGATGGTTCACAGTAGACGGTGAGCAAATTAACCGTATTGATGTCGGCACTAATAAGAATTTAAGGCTACAAGCTCGTTGGAAGCCAATAGAATACGATATCGTTTATAGGTTATTCAAAACACCGATTGAAGATACTATCGAAGAAAAATACAAGACGTATACGGTAAACAAAGGTCTTGTAGATATGCCAAATCCCGATATATATAACTATGTTTTCTTGGGCTGGTATACGGATGACGGTGTTGAGGTAACAAATATTCCGATTGGAACCACGGATGATATTGCATTAAATGCGTTTTTTGTAAGCAAACGTAATTTAGCAAAGCCGGTGGCAACATTGGGCGATCCTATTATTCTTGAGAATACTGATGAAGGAATAATATATTTTGCCTACGAACTCGGAACAATTGAAAATGTACCTCTTGATACACTTGAAATATACGATAATATTGTGGGACTTAAACAAATAGCGTCGAAAGAATATGAGTGGTCTGTTTCTAGTACGCGAGGAGAAGAAATTACAGAAACTATTTCAAAGGCAACGGTGGATTCCGGTACATGGTCGTGGTCTGAAAATTGGAGCGATGTATTAGAGGTCAGCGAAGAATGGGCTGAAGAACACGGCATGACACAATCTGAAGCAAAAGAAGCAATTAAGACCACTACCGATGGATATTCGACTTCATATTCAGAAAGCGGACAAAAGGGCACTACTGAAACCGATGGAACTACCACGTTGAATTACGATAGCACTAACACAACAGATTTGGAGGGCGTTGAAACAAAGGTTGAGTTCGGGGTAACTGCAAGCACAAAAGTTAATGCTGGATTTATGAAAGGAAAATGGGAAGTAAGTGCGAATGGTGGTATAAGTAACAAAAACAGCACAGAAACTAACAAGCATACGGGAACCGATACAACAAGCGTTAATACCACGGTAACCGAAAGTTCGTCCTCTTGGAATGATGAGGCGACAAGTGAACATTCGGAACAGTTGAGCACGAGTGAATCTGTAACGAACGCAATTTCTGAAATAATAAGCAATACAAAGGGATATGGAAAATCGTATGCAAAGGGCGGCGAAGGCAGTAAATCGTTTGATAAAAGTGCGTCTGAAAGCAACACTTCTTCCGCTTCTTCCACTGTAACCTTTACTAATGCGGAAAGCAAAAAAACTACCACAACGATAGAAATTGATGCTGAAACGATGAAGGAAGGTTCATATCGTTTGACAATAGGCGGTACAATGCATGTATTTGCTGTTGTAGGATACGATATTGCGAATAAATCGTATTTTCACTACACATACAACGTTATGGACGACGCTGTAAAGACTTTCTTTGATTATTCTTGTGATGGTAGCTTTTCAGATCATGAATACAGTGTACTTCCTTTTGAAGTTCCGTATTTCGTACACGAATATGTTTCAAGCAAGATTGCGGTAACCGAAGGAGTTCGCTACCAAACGAATTCAACTACGGGAACGGCTAAAATCCTTAAATACGAAGGAAATAGCCCCGATGTTTTGATTCCGACTTACATTTCTGCAGGTGGAACCGCTTACAAGGTAACTGAAATAGCCCCGACTGCTTTTGCCAGAAACACTTCAATCAAAACTGTAATTCTAAGTGAATATATTGATGAGATTCCTGCGGGAGCATTCAAAAATTGCACGTCACTTGAAGAAATATCAGGATTTTACTCAAAGATAGGTGCGGAAGCCTTTAGCGGTTGCACTAACTTAAAGTCGTTTGCTGTTTCTTCAGCAGTAAGCGAGATAGGAACGAATGCGTTCACGGGTGTTGAACAAATTAGTGTTACTGCATTAAATGCTGATAGAGCTACCGCCATTGCTAAGTCAATGGCAGAATTAAACGCAACGGAAGCTGAAATAACAGCAACTGCACAAGTTTTGACACAAAAACTCGTAAGTGCCGCGGTAAATTCCGGTGCAGATTCGATTGTTTTGAATGTATCCGATATCGTAAAAAATACAAAGCTCAACATCGAAGTTCCCGAGATTACTCGATTTGAGCTTAACGGCGGAGGAAAAATAAAGACATATTATGACATGGCGGTAAGTTCAAAGGCTCAAACAACAAAACTCAATGAGCTTATTATCCACAATTCTCCGAGTTATTCTATCAATATAAAATCGGAAGAAGTTTTGTTGAACGCAGTTTCCATTACTTCTGACGGAACTTCGTTAGCGCTCTCTTCTGACGGATCAAAAGTCTATTTGTATAGAGATACTCGCTTAGTTTCAAACTCGACAACAACTATCGTTTGTAAAAATGCTACATTTAATTCGCAAACAGTAGAAAGCGTTGAAGGTACGTTGGATGTATCAGGTAACATATACGTTGTCGGTGAAAACGGAAATGTAACAGAAACGTCTTGTCCGTACTTTGTAACGATAACGAACGGCGAGATTATTGCTATTGAAGAGGGACAGTTTGAAGGTTTTGTTAAAGGAAGCTCCACTATAACCTACAACGCAAACGGCGGCATAGTTTATATTCCCAGTACAACGGTAATATACGGAGAAGAAATTGCGGAAATGCCAATTCCCGAGTGGGATGGATATACATTCCTTGGTTGGTTTGACGAAAACGGCACAGAGGTTGTTGTAGGAGACGTATTCAATTACTCTTCTGACATAACGTTGAGAGCACATTGGAAATCAAGTCATGTTCTTCAATCCGAGCTTCCTGATGATGCTGAGATAGTAGCCGGCAGTGAAAAGTGGACGTATGACCTTACAACAAACATCACCTCAGATCAAGTTTACATTGATGGGTATACATTATATGATACAACATCTATCTGGGGCGAGTATGGTGCTTGGAGCGAATGGTCGACTACGGAAGCTGTTGCAAGTGACTCCAGAGAGGTTGAAACTAATTCCGTTGCGGCAACTTATAAAACCCAATATAACTATAGCAGATGGACACAATATGCCAACGGAACCGGACATAATGGTCCGTGGGAGGGGGCATGGAGCGGAATATGGTGTGGAAATTATAAAGAAAAAGGTTGGTCGGATTCCCCGTTATCAGTCTATTCTAATGCAGAGGGCTTCCCGATGTACGGTTCAGCCGGAAACACATGGTATAACCAGACAACGAGGCAAGTTGAGGTAACTCCTGCATATACGGAATACCGATATAGAGACAGGGAGCTTATCTATACCTATTATCACACTAAAACAGAGACAATGGAATCTGCAACAGAAGTTGCTGAGACCGAATCTATCAGCAATGTTAAAAAATGGGTTCAGTATATCGTGGATTAAAATCATCTGTTTATGAAAATAGGTTTTGATTTTGACACCGTTTGGACGATGGAGGGCAACCCCGATTATCCCTATCCTGAGCTTATAACTGCATAAAAAGAAAAGCTTGCACATTTTTGTGCAAGCTTTTTTGCATATGGTTTATTTTTCGTCCTCGTAATGTGTCAGCGGCGCGACGTCGAGCTTTTTGATCTTTCTGTCCACGTAGTTTTGTGTTATCCTCATTACAAGCGGTGTAAGCGATACGACACCGATGAGGTTGGGGATCATCATAAGTCCGTTAAACGTGTCGGAGATATCCCATGCGAGAGAGGATGTCATGACAGCGCCTAAAATGATTGCGCAAACGAATATTATCTTATAGACCTTAGTTGCTTTTGTTCCGAAAAGATATTCAACGGCTTTTGTACCGTACTGTGACCAGCCGAGAACTGTCGTGAAAGCAAACAGAAGCATAGCAATAGCGATGAACATTTCACCTGCAACGCCAAAAACGTTGCCAAAGGCTTGAGAAACGAGAGTTGCATCATCCACGTTGGGATTTACGGGCAAGCCTGTTTCGAGGTTAATAAAGCCTGAGGAAAGAACGACGATAGCCGTTATAGTGCAAACGATAAAAGTATCAAAAAATACTTCGAAAATGCCCCACATACCCTGCTTTACGGGCTCTTTTACGTTGGAGGAGGAATGTACCATAACGGAAGAACCAAGACCTGCTTCGTTGGAAAAGACGCCACGCTTACAGCCTTGAGTTATGACCTGACTTATGGCTACGCCTGCCGCACCGCCTGCTACGGCTTTAACACCGAAGGCGAAGCGGAAGATGGAAGCAAACATTGCGCCGACAGATTCAATATTGACAAAAAAGATGATAAGAGCACCGATTATGTAGAAAATTGCCATGAAGGGAACGACGCGTTCGGCAACGGTTGCAATACGCTGAAGTCCGCCGATGATGATAAGTGCGGCAATTATTATAAGAACGATACCGATAATAATGGAAACGACGGGAATGCCGAAAAGTGTTCCGAGGTCTACATTTTTAAAAAATGCAGACTTGAGGTTAAGAGTTATTTTGTTGACCTGTCCCATATTGCCGATGCCGAAAGAGGCAAAAATAGCAAAAATGGCGAAAAGGACAGCCAAAACGGAGCCGATGTGCTTACAATACTTGTACTTGCCAAGACCATATTTCAAATAATACATTGCACCGCCCGACCATTCGCCGTCAGCGTTGCGGCGACGGTAATAGATACCAAGTACGTTTTCGGAAAAGTTGGTCATCATGCCGAAAAATGCGGCAACCCACATCCAGAAAACTGCCCCCGGTCCGCCGAGAACGATGGCGGCGGAAACGCCTGCGATATTACCTGTACCGATGGTTGCGGCGAGAGCTGTGCAAAGAGCCTGAAACTGTGAGATGGTCTTTTTATCGGTTTTTTTAAGGGAATCGCTGTTTTTAACGAAAATAGAGCCGATGGTTTCGCGCCACCAATGACCGATATGGGATATTTGAAAAAACTTTGTGCAGCAGGTCAAAATTATTCCTGCACCGATGAGCAGGAAAAGTCCGCTCTTGACCCATACAAAGTCGTAAATAACATTATTTACATCTGTTATCACTTTTAAAACATAGTCCATTTTTACTTTCTCCTTATATAAAATAAAAAAACGAATTGCGCAAAAGAACACAATTCGTCAAAAATACTTTATTGCTAAAAAGTCATTTCTTTGTCCTTTTGCCTGAGAGCGTTACTCCTTCGGCACCCAATTTAATGGGTTTCTCCAAAGCTCTGTCAACTTACAGTCCTCATCCAAACGGACACCTGAGAGCGTTACTCCTTCGGCTGCTAAAAGCAATTTCCTGTAAGCGTCATACAGATTATTAAATTTCACTTGGGAATTATAATACAGTTTTCATTGTTTGTCAAGAGGAAAATGCAAATTTTCTATGGATTGCAGGCTTTACAAGGGTTATAGCCCTGCAAAATCAGAAGCCGTCGGCTTCCTGTATAGTCCTCGCGGTTTTTCTCCTTTATATCGGAGACAGAGGAACAGGAGGGCAGGTGGAATTTTTTCGAGCTTTTATTGAGCACAAAATCAGCAATATCGCTGCTGAAGCTTTCGCTGAGTTTGCTTTCGCCCGTTGTGTAGTCTATGTCAACTCCGGGCTGTACGTTGAAAACATATACGTTAAAGCAGATGCCGTCGCCATCATCTTCAACGGAATAAGCCTCCATAATTACGCCTGACGCTAAAAGGTTGTTACCGTCGTATATAGGTGTGACGCGGTACAAAACGTGATTTTCCGTTTCCTTGACATAGTCGGCAACCATATTTTCAAAGGGGAGCATTCCCTGCACGTTCATGTAGCGAGTGCCTGTTATGAGGTTTCGTTCGTTGGCATTTTCGCCTGCGAGCTGATACCCTATAAGGTGGCAACGATTGTAAAGATATTTGCCGTCAACGAAATCGTACTTGACGGTGTGCCAGCCTGACGGCTTTACCTGACCGATGTTACCGCGCTCCTCGGTAGGCATAATGTCAACACCGATACAAGCTGTCGCAGTGCCGCATCTGCCGAGGAGATCAAGTGGGCTGTAGCGCTCAAAGGAGCGAGCTGTAAGCTCTTTTTCCGTGAAATAGGGGGTGTTATTGTTTACAGCTTCGTATGCATTGCCGCTGTACGATGGGAGTGAGTCAACCTGTGTGATGTGGCTGAGCGAGCTACATCCAACGGATAAAAGCAAGGCTGTAACGAGCGCAAAAAGAGCTAAAAGCTTATTTAACGTATGTTTCTTTTGTAATAATATCATGAGAGCGTCCTTTAAACTCATTTACTTCATAAAGAGAAAATCCGAAAGCGGAAAAGTCGGCGGTAAAGCGCATATCCGAGGGATATTTCCTGTTCCATTTGTATATGACAAGCTTTTTTGCGTCTTTTAAATAAGGTGTAACGTCTTTGTTTTCGATAAAACAAAAGCCGTTGTCAAAGCTGTCGACGACATTGATCTTGTGCTCAAAGGCTTTAAAAAGCACTTGAGAATATTTATCAATATTTAAAACGCTTTCTCCAATGGAGCTTATGATGTCGCGGACAACAAAAGCGTCACGGCTTTGTCTGCGTCCGTTAAACATCATGCCGCTGTTGTCGTCAAGGCAGATAAATATTTTCATAAAGCCTCCAAAAGCTTTGACAGTTATTTGAGAGTCGATTCCGTTATTGCAAAGGGCTCATTCAAGGCGGCGGAAACGGCTTCCTTGATTGCGGGAAGGTCTTCAATTAAGAGCGGGTATGAAGAAGGTACCCATTGAATATTGTCAGGAGAATTTCCTGTTATGTAACAATACCATGTAAGAGCGGCGGTGTATCTGCCGCGATCCCAGTTTAAATGATATCCGTCAGCGGTAATTGTGTCACCAATATAGGAGGTGCGCAGGTTTTGTATGGCTGTGCCCGAGGGGATAACGCCGTCGCAAAGAGAGGGCTCGATTATCTGCGACTTGACAGTATCGACAATGGAGTTGTACATAGTTATCTGATCATTGTCGTACATATCGAAAGCCGAGTGTGTGCTGTCGTTTTGATATGCCCATGTCATGTGCCAATATATCTTGGCGTTCGGCTGTTTTTCTTTCAGATACGCAACAATGTCTGATATGTATTCCTCAATAGCAAAAGGAATCCCGCTCATTCCGCTTGCCTGTTGAATGGTTATAACGTCCCACTGTTCGTCGGCGAGAGCGTATTGAATGGATTTGCCCTCCGTACGTACCCAATTGCCGTCTGTGTTTTTATGGTAAGAATAGTCGTTTGCTTCGTTGAAAAGGTTTTTCCAATGGCGCTCAAGAGTGCATCCTCCGATATCAAGGTTGCCCAGTGTTATGTTATCGATGCCGCCGTCAGCGCAGATGCCCCAAAGGTGTGCCATAGCGTCAACGCTGAAGCTGTTGCCGATAGCGAGAACCTTGAGAGATGTCGGCGCAGGAGTTGGCTCTGGCGTAGGAGTAGCCGTTGCAGTGGGCTCGGTTGTCGGTGTTGCTTGCCGGGTGGGTGTGTCTGATGCGGGATCGTTAGATACGGACGGTGTGCCGCAACAGGTACATAAACCGATTATAGAAGTTGCGATGGCGAGAATAGATAATATTTTTTTCATATTTTGTATACTCCTTTTTGAAAAAGAATTGTGATAATATTTTAACGCAACTTACTTTTTTTCGTCAAGAGGAAAATAAAAACTACACATAAATACACATGAAATAACAAAAAAGAACAAAACTTTTTATAAAATAGTTTTATCTTATTTTACTACGGTTTTATTTACAAAAGATGGTCTCATTTCTTTGTAATATTTGTAATGTATGGAGGTTGGTTTGCGGAAAGTATTTTTTCAATATCATTTTTGTCAAGGGCAGAAAAAGGAATTATCCTTTCGGGCACGACAGGGTGATCGAAGGATTTTTCATAACAAACAAAATCGAGCCATTCGCCGTGTTTATACCCCGATTTGTGGAATTTACCCGCTAAGGTGAAGCCGAGCTTTTCGTGAAACGCAACGCTGGGATCGTTTGGAAAGGTTATAACGGCGTAAGCGTTTGCAAAGTGTTGCAATTTAAGCAAAGCTAAAAGCGCGCTGTAAAGGCGTTTGCCGATGCCGCGGCGGTAATTACCGTGGCTGACATAGATGGAAAGTTCAGCGTCCCAATCGTATGCGGCTCTGTCGCGAAAGGAGGAGGCGTATGCGTAACCGAAAATAACGCCGTTTTCCTCGGCGACGATGAAAGGGTATTTTTTAAGCTTTTCCGCAATGCGTGATGCAAATTCACTTTCATCGGGAGCATCGTATTCAAATGAAACGGTGGTGTTTTTCACATAATAGCCGTATATCTCGGAAAGCGCTTTAGCATCCGACATGGCGGCGATTCGAAGTTTTATCATAATTAAGTATCCTTTGCTTTATTACAGCATATTGTAACAGAAACTGCGTTTTTTTACAAGTGCTTTAACAATAAATTAAAGAAAAAGCTGTCTTACAAGTGAGTGCTTATAAGACAGCTTTAGTTTATTTGATTTTAGCCTATCTGAGCGAGAGCTGCATCAACAAGAGATTTGAGAGCAAGGAAATACAGATAGTGACCGTAGTTGCCAGGATGGTTGATAAGAGAAGTGATAAGCTCCTCATATGTCTGACCGTGTGCGATTTCGCTGTCGAAAAGAGCGTTAACGTCGGCGATGGGAATGTTGTTTTCCTTTGCGTATGCACGAAGGGATTCAGCCAAAATCACAGAGCCGCCGCTCGTAAGATTCCAAACGGGGTTTGCGGGCATGGATGTGATAACAGCAACCTCGGGAAGATTTTCTGTGTAATCAGCAGGAGCAATAACAGCGTCGTTAATGTTGCTTACATAGAATTCGGGAGACGTGCCGGGCTCGTTCGTTGTAGAGTTCTGGTCGTTCATACCGTATGCAACAGTCATGAAATCGGGCTGCTTGCCGAGCTCTTCATAAAGCTGATATACGCCGAAGTTACCTGCGGAGGAAGCGGCACCGCCGACAGCGACGTTGACAACTTCAACAGTAAGGTTTTCGTTGAGAGATTCAAGGTAAGCCTTGAAAAGAGAGAAGTAATCGTTGCCTTTGCTTGCTTCAGCGCCAGTGCTGATGCTGTCGCCGACAACACCGTAAACGATAGTACCGCCTGCCTTGATCTTTTCAGCCAGCTTTAAGGGGAGAACTGTTTCATTCTTTGCGTTGATCTCAGCGAGAACTTTTTCGTATGTATCGTTTACTTCGCTGTCAAAATCGTACGTTGCGTAAACTGTGAAGCTACCGCAATGATACGTGCCGAAGTTGTCGATCTTGCCAAGGTCGATGGAGCGAGGCTCTGCACCGTAAGCGCTGTTCTGAGAAAAATCGGGAATAGAGCTTCCTGCCAGACGGCGGATCTTGCCTTCTGCGTAATCTACCTCGTAGTCAACGCCTTCCTTATAGACTGTGGAAGATTTCGGGTCAGATGTGGATGATATGATAAGTGTGCCCTCAACGATGCCCTTGAAGCGAAGAGTGTTCCATTCTTCAGCCGCCATAACGACGGATTCACGCTCTTGAGAAGCGGCAATGATAGCGGGAGTCGGAGTCGGCTCAGGTGTAGACGTTGCTGTTGGTTCAGGTGTGGGTTCGTCTGTGGGAGCAGCCGTAGGCTCGTCGGACGGTGTAGGTGTGGGATCCTCTGCGCCACTGTTACCTGTGCAAGCTGTGAGAGGAAGAGCAAGCATAAGCATTGCTAAAAAAATGGATAAAAGCTTTTTCATGGGGATTACATCCTTTCAAAATTATGTGTTTATTATTATACAACTAAAGCGGTGAAAAGTCAACTGCAATTTAGCTATATTACTGATTTTGGGAGAGAACAGCCTTGGCAGAGCTTCGCATTTTTTCCTCCGCTTCATCAATGGAGCAAAAAAGCTCACAGCCTGCCGCTCCTGCGTGACCGCCGCCGCCAAAGGGGGCGCAGATAAGAGAGGAATTTATTGTGCCGTCGGTGCGAACGGAGACCTTTATCTTGTCGGGCTCCTCTCGCAAAGTGATGCCTACGCGAACGCCTTCGATACGGCGAGGTATGGCGGAAAGTCCGTCATAATCCGTGGGTAAAGCCGAAAGGCGCAGGATATCCTTGCGGTATATGGGCAAAACGGCGACAGCTTCATCGTCATAAATGCGGATATTCTCGTAAGCCAGCTTTTCAAGCTCAAAGCGTGTGCGTGAGGTGGTTTCAAAAAAGCGCTTTACGATATCGGCAAAGCGTGCGTCTGCGGAAATGAGCTGTGAAGCTCTTTCCATGGTCTGCGCCGATGTGTTTGTAAAGCGGAAGCACCCCGTATCGGTGACGATACCTGCCAAAAGTGCAGTGGCACAGCGCTCCGTAAGGGAAACGCCCATCAGCTTTATAAGCTCATATATTATTTCGCAGTTTGCTCCAGTTGTTTCAACGTAGTCCAGCTTTGCAAAATCAACGTGGGAGCCGTGATGGTCGATAGCTATATCAATACGGTCGGCAAAGCATTGCGCTTTTTCGCCCATAAGGTGCGGCGCGGCTGTGTCCACCGAAACGATAAGCTCTGGTGCAAAGCTGACGTCAAGGGTGGAAACGCACTTACCGTCGGTGATGATATCGTAGTAAGAGCCTACCTCGTCGGAGCAGAAGCAGACGGATTTTTTGCCAAGCTGAGAAAGAGCGTGCTTTAACGCAAAGGCAGAGCCCAAGGTGTCACCGTCAGGCGCACGATGGGAAATTATGAGCACGTTATCTGATGCTAAAAGCTGTTTGGCGATTGTATTAAGATCAGTTCTCATCTTCTTGGCTCGTCTCTTCCCTTTCACGCTGTTGACGCTTTATATCGTCAAGCATGGCGTATATTTTAAGACCGTGCTCATAGGATGTGTCGTTTTCAAAATGAAGCTCAGGCACCTTGCGTACGGTGAGGCGTGAGGCAAGCTCACGGCGCAAAAAGCCGGACGCCGCACGAAGCCCTGTTACGACTTCCTTCATATCAGCGTTCATCGCCGATACATAGACCTTTGCATGGGAAAGGTCGTTTGTGGTTTTAACGGCTGTTATGGTGAGAAGAGGGGGGATGCGTGGATCTTTCAAGGTTGTTACAAGGGAGGAAAGCTCCTTGCGAATCTCTTCGTTGAGCCGTTCTATTCGAAATTTAGCCATAATTTTCTCCTTATATAATACAGTTAATTCATTACGGCAGTACCGACTATATCTGTTATACGCTCGATACCGCTGTCCTTGGCATAGCTGTAAAGACCGTCGATGACCTTTTCGGGAGTGTGCGGATCAGTAAAGCAGGCAGTGCCTACGGCGACGAGGGAGGCACCTGCAAGCATAAGCTCAACAGCGTTTTCCCACGTTGCCACGCCGCCCATACCGCAAATGGGCAAGGATACGGCGTTGCGTACCTGCCATATCATGCGAACGGCGATAGGGAGCACGGCGGGACCTGACAGACCTCCCATATTGTTTGCTAAAATGGGTTTGCGTGTCTTTATATTGATACGCATTCCCAAAAGAGTATTAATAAGAGAAAGGGCGTCTGCGCCTGCGGCTTCCGCGGCACGGGCTATTTCTGCTATGTCGGTTACGTTGGGGGAAAGCTTTATCATAACGGGCTTTTTGGCTTTTGATTTAACGGCGCGCGTTATCTGCTCAACTGAACTTGTGCTTGTGCCGAAAGCCATACCGCCGCTTTTTACGTTGGGGCAGGAAATGTTTATTTCAAGAAGATCAACGTCGCTGTCGGATGCTATCTCTGTCATTTCCATGTAGTCTTCAACAGTATTCCCCGAAATGTTGGCAATAATCGCAAGGTTCTGCTTTTTGAGGAAAGGAAGCTCCTTTTCAATGAAAGCATGTATTCCCGGATTTTGAAGTCCCACAGAGTTGAGTATACCTGACGGTGTTTCAGCTATACGCGGCGGCTTGTTGCCGTCACGAGGTAAAAGTGTAAGTCCCTTGACGGAGATACCGCCAAGCTTTGAAAGGGGAACAAATTCATTGTATTCCCGACCGAAGCCGTATGTACCTGAAGCAGTTACAACGGGATTTTTAAATTTAATTCCGCAAAAATCAACGGACATATCAGGTGCATTCATATTATTTTTCCACCTATCCTTTCGAAATCCTCAAAAAATGACGGATATGATTTATTTACCGCTTCTTTTCCCTCAATAGTGATGGGAGAAGCGCATAATTTAGATAAAATGCAGGCTGTCATGACGATGCGATGGTCATTAAAGCCGTTTACAACTGCTCCGTAAAGCTGTTTTCCGCCACGAACAATAAGACCGTCGTCAAGCTCGGTAACGTCTGCGCCGAGAGCTGTTAAAACGCTGTACATGGCGCTCAATCTGTCGCTTTCTTTTATGCGAAGCCTTCCTGCGTTATAAAAACGTGTTTCACCGTCTGCCGCCGCCGCAAGTGCCGCCGCCGCAGGGAGCATATCAGGTATGTCGCTCATATCGAGCTCAATACAGTGAAGCGCACCTTTTTTTACTGTGACAGCCGTGCCGTCACACGAAACCGAAGCACCGAAGGAGGAAAGCACGTCAAGTATGGCTTTGTCACCTTGAGCACTGTCTTGCAAAAGACCTGTCATCGTTACTGAACCGCCTATCGCCGCCAAGGCGAGAGGGAATGCGGCGTTTGACCAATCGCCCTCAACCTCGTAAACGGACGGCGCTTTGTATGTACCTGCATCGCAAATAAAGCCTGTATCGGTTTTACGCGCCGCAACGCCGAAGCGTGCCATGGTGCGCAAGGTCATATCGACGTAGCCTGCGCTTTCCAAAGGCGTTTGTAAAATTATTTCACTGCCGCCGCAAAGGGGGAGTGCCATCAAAAGTCCTGAAATGTGCTGGGAGCTGATATTTCCCGCAAGGCGGAATGTTCCGCCGCAAAGCTTGCCGCTTACAGTTGCGGGCAAGTGCGTATCGCTTACGGTGCAGCCGTGGCTTTCAAGCATTTCACAAATCATATCTATGGGTCGGGCAGGAAGTCTGCCGTGACCGATAAAGGATGTTTTTCCGCCAAGCGCCGCGGCAACGGGCATAAGAAAACGCAGGGTAGAGCCGCTTTCACCGCAATCGAGAGTACAATCAAGCTTTTTATTTATGGGCGTTATTTCAAAACCGTTTTCAGTTCTGTTGATGTGTGCGCCGAGAGCACTCATGCAAGCGGCTGTCGCATCTATATCAGCAGAGGATGAGCTGAGGCGTATGAAACAAGGTGTGTCCGATAAAGCGGCACAGATAAGCGCGCGGTGGGCATCGGACTTTGACGGTATGGCGGCGAGAGTACCGCTGACCGCTGAGCAATCAACTGTTATATTCATATTTGGATTTCCGTTTCAACAAGGCGGCAATCGCCGATTTTTTTAGGCAAAACAAGTGTAAGAGATGAGCCGCGGCGCTTTTTGTCGGAGACGATATACTGCATAAGCTCGTCCTTTGTGTATGACAGAGTTGTCGGAAGACCATATAGCGTGAGCGCTTTTTCTATGACGTCGGCACAACCTTCTTCGCAAAAGCCCGTTTGCTCCGCATAGCGAGTTACGGCGACCATGCCCATGGCGACGGCGTTACCGTGGGAAACGGCGAAATGAGTGTGCTTTTCAATGGCGTGACCGACGGTGTGACCGAGATTTAAAAGCTGGCGTTTTCCGTTGTCAAATTCGTCCTCGGAAACTATCTCCCCCTTAATTTGAACGCATTTTGCAACTATTTTATCAATAGGCGCGCTTTTTGATGCAATCTGTTCAAAAAGCTGCTCGTCGCAAATTACACCGTATTTGAGCGCCTCCGCGATACCTTCGCCGTAAACACCGTCGGAAAGCGTGCTGAACGTGTCACAATCGCAGAAAACGGCAACGGGCTGATGAAATGCGCCCGCAAGATTTTTTCCTGCGCAAAGGTCTACGGCTGTTTTGCCGCCGACGGAGGAGTCAACTGCGGCAAGGAGCGTCGTCGGTATTTGGATGTAGCTTATACCGCGGAGATATACAGCGGAGGCAAAGCCTGTTATATCACCGGTGACACCTCCGCCAAGGGCAATGGCGATATCTGTGCGCGACAGCTTTTCCTCAGCAAAAAATTCTAGGATATTTGAAAGCGTAGTCATATTTTTTGACTTTTCACCTGCATCAAAAACGTACATAGAGCAGGTAAAGCCTGCATCGCGGAAGGAGGCGAGCACCTTTTCGCCGTAAAGTGCGGCGACATTGCTGTCCGAAACGATGACTGCCTTGCAGGGCTTTACATGTTCAGCAGCCATTTTTCCCACGTTGGAAAGAAGAGCCGTTCCAACTGTAACGGTGTAAGGTTTTTTTGTTTTAATTGTTATATTATACATCAAAGAAAGCTCCAAATAATAATTAGTTATTATTATATTTTACTACACATAGAGAGCTGTGTCAAGATTTTTTACCGAAACAGGAAATAAAACTATATTGATGAACTCAGTAGAACGGTGATACATGGATATAAGGAAAACGCTTGACTTTAGATGGTGATAGTGGTATAATTACTGTGCGTAATCGCATACAAAAACAAAAAAAGGAGAAAAACTATGAAAAAGACTTTGCTTTCCCTCGTTTCTTTACTTCTCGTTTTAGCAATGATGTTTTCATTTGCCGCTTGCACGGGTAATACTGCCGGTGACGATGAAACAACACCCACAACGGCTCCTTCCGGTGACGAGCCCACAAAGGCTGAAAATCCCGAAGACAGCAAATGGATCGACGCTCCCGGAGCAAACGGAGACGATAACCTTCGTTTGCCTAAGTTTGACTTTATAGACAACAAGGTAACTTATCTTTGCCACTATGATATCGAGCAGCCTGACATAGCTCGCGAAAACGCAGCTCGTGACTACTACAATCTTCAGTGGGAAACAACTATCGTTGCGGCATCCGACCGTGTAACGAAGTTTATCGCCATGACAATGGGCGACGATGTTCCCGATGTATTTATCTATGCATTCATGCCCTCTCTTGTAAACAAGGGCTACTGCGCTGACTGGAGCGATTATATTGATTTCAGCATCGGTCTTTGGGCAGGTCTTGAAAACAGCCTTAACGCAGTAAAATATAAAGATGGCATCTATACTCTTGCTACAAACCCCTCTCGTTGGGATCCGATGGTATGGATAAACACGGCTTTGTTTGACGAAATGGGTGTAAAGAGCCCCGTTGAATATTATAAAGAAGGAAATTGGACATGGGATACCATGGTCGAGATCCACAGACAGATGCTCTCCGATGCTGACGGTGACGGTGTCCCCGAGGTATATGGACTTGGTATAAGCGGCGACGCTATCAACTCCTTCTGCTATGCAACGGGTAAGGAGATCGTAACTCTCAATCCCGACGGAACTGCGACGAACAACGTTCTCAGCGAAGAAATTTCCCGCGCTGTTACATTCTACGCAGACCTTAATAACAACGAAACTATCTATAACGGTAACGATGCTAAGGAAGTCTTCGCAACAGGCAAGATCGCTATGATGGTCGGATACCTTTGGTTCCGCACGGCATTCCCGACAATGATTGCCAACGACGATGTCACATTCCTTCCCGTTCCCCGTGATCCGCAGGCTGACAAGTACTATGTAGGCGAAAACTTTGGCGGCTCCACATTGGCTGCAAAGGCAAAGAATCCCATTGGTGCGGCAGCTCTTTATACAGCAAGCCGTTACGATTTCCTCAACGAAACGGAAGACGATATCTACACAGATGAAGAGCTTATGGAAAAGTCAAATATGACGAACAAGCTTCAGGATTGGCTTGACAATGAGTTCTATACAGCTGACAAGTATCCTGTTATCCATACATGGGAAACGTTTGAGCTTGGTCAGTATTGGGGCGACATCTGGTTCCGTCCTCTTATCGGTGAACCTTGGTCTGCCGTTGCCGAAGAAATTGCTCCCAAGATTGACGAAACCATCACAAAGGTAATGGAAGGCTAAAAAGCTTATAAAAGGGATTGTTCCGCGCAAAAAAGGGACGATCCCTTTTTTATCAATTGAAAAGGGGAAAACAATGAAAAGAATGTTGGCGCTTTTCATGGCGGCTCTGATGCTTGCGTGCTTTTTTTCAATGAGTGCAGAAGCTGAAAGCGGAGCAAAAAAGGAGGAAAATGATTTGATAATTTACCCCGTACCGAGAAATATTTCTTACGAGCAGGGAGTGTATAACCTTAAAAGCGCAAAGGTGTGGGCGAATGATGCGGTAAGCGATTTTACATTGGAAAAGCTTGCCGACGACCTTATGAAATACACGAAGCTTACAATGGATGCTGCCGAGGAAAAGGCTGATATAAGCTTTACGCAGGATGAAAGCCTTCACAGCGAAGGATATTCCCTGAAAATAGATGGAAGCGGAGTGCAGATCCGCCACCGTGACAGCGCAGGAGCACTTTATGCAGAGGTCACGCTCAAACAGATAATTCAGCAAAAGGGAACTAAGCTTCCGTATCTTACCATAGAAAACGACCATCCTGACCTTGCAGGACGTATGTTTTTCTTAGATATATCGCGAAACCGTATTCCCACGATGGAAACGCTGAAAACGCTTTTGGACGATATGCTTGATATGAAGCTCAATCAGTTTGAAATGTATATCGAAGGATTTCCTTTTGCATATGAAAGCTATCCTGAAGCTTGGGAAAACTGCACGCCCATAACACCGCAACAAATGCGCGAGTTGACAGAATATGCAAAACTCAGAGGAATAGAGATAATTCCAAATCAAAACACATTTGGTCATATGACGAGATGGACACAGCTTGCGCAGTTTGCATCGCTTAGTGAGCGACCGGAAATACAGGGATGTTCCACTTTTAATCTCTTTAATCCCGATACGGTGGAATTTCTTGAAAAAACCTTTGATGATCTGCTTCCGTGCTTTGACTCGAAGTATTTCCATATAAACTGCGACGAGCCACACGAGGTCGGTACGGGAGAGAGTGCAAGGCTTTATCCCGAAAAAACAAAGGCACAGCTTTATCTTGAGCAGGTAAAAATAATTTACGACCTTGTTGTCGCTCGCGGCTATATACCTATAGTTGCGTCTGATATGATAAACAATTATTACGATGAAGACCCTGAAATAATTGAAAAAATAACGACGGTGATGCCGCAACTTGTCATCGCAGATTGGGGCTACATGACCGATAGAAATTGGTCCGTAACAACGGAGCGATTTAAGGAAAACGGAATAAAGTTTTTTGTTCAGCCTGCCTGTTGGAGCTGGGGCACAATAATCGGAAGAACGTCTTTTGCGGAAACAAATATTGAACAGACTATTTATTGGGGCATTGAAAACGGAGCGCAGGGTGTTATGGTATCCGATTTCGGAGATTGGGGCAACCATAATCACCTCGTTGCTTCCTACGGCGGTATGACGTACGGCGCAGGGCTTTCGTGGTGTTATGAGAATAATCTCAAAACGGAATTTGACTATAATGAATATCTGTCCAAGCTTGTATATCAGGATGAGATGGGTGTAATTTCACAGCTTTATACAACTCTTGCCGACTACAACGCTTATTACACGCAAAGCTGGGCGGTCAGCTGGGTAGTTGGGCTGATGAAGGAAAAATATACGCAAACAGACGGCAGTGACATGGAATTTATGCTGACGCGTGAAAGCGGAGCGACTTTGCAGGAGCGTGCGGAAAGTGCGCTGGCAAGGCTTGAGAGGACGGTAGATGAAGCTGATGCATTTATGGATGCCGTTGAAAATATGAAGCTAAACGGAGCACAGGGTGAGTATGTGCGGCGTGAAATGTATAACGGTGCGTGGATGCTCCGATGCGGCGCGCTTTACGGTGCAATGCGTATCCGACTTTATACGGGACTTACGGATTACAGCGGAGAATACGAAGCGGCAAAGCTTCTTTACAATGATTTCAAAGCATTTTTGGAGGATTTTAAGCAGGTATGGCTTTTGCGTAACCGCTATAGCGACCTTGATGATACACTGCTCGCGATATCACATCCACTTGGATTGTATATCGATATTGCGCCTGAGCTTGTGGGCATAAACGGAAAGGAGCTTTGTCCTGTTCAGCTTCCTTATCCTCTTACAGCACAGGATATGACAATGGGCTATTGCTGGGGAATTTACGGTAGCTGTGAGCCGAAGCTTTGCACGGAATTTCTCGGAGGAAATTATGCCCGCGTAAAAAGTGCCATTGCAGATGAAGTGTATTTTACGGTAAAAGATATGGCGGGTGCAGACGGTACCGTGCTGGCGTATAGCGAAAAACGCGCTGTTGAGCTTGGCTATACAACGACGGATAAGGCAAAAGCTCCGACCTTTGTCAGCGTTCCGCTGTATTTTCCGGAGGATGGACTTTATGAGATGACGATGAAGGCTAAGCTGTCCGACGGCAATGTGATTGGTAACGGTGCCCTTTCCATCAGGGGGACGGCGCTCAGGGAGAAAAACGGTACGCTCATGGATGTGAACGGATTTGACGTGGAGTGTTCCGAGCAGGATGAGAGCGGTTGGCAAAATGTAAAGGTAAAGTTTCTTGTTATGGACGGTGAATATAAATATGCATCCGTGACGGTGAAGGCGCCGAATACACAAAGCGAATACCTTTATATTACTGAAATGCATATGGAAAAGTACGTTCCGCCTGCAAAAGCAACGCCTACGCAAATGCCCGAGGCGACAGAAACGCCTACGGAAGCACCGCAGCTGGCTGTACCTTCAGATAAGACTGAAAAATCACTGCTCAGCATACCGAAGACTATTGCAGCAGGCGCATTGGCAGTAGGTGCATTGGCGGCAATTGCAACGCTGATATTCAAGAGAAAGAAAAAATAACGAGTTTAAATTACAGAAAAAGCAGAGATCTCAATCTCTGCTTTTTCTGTATAGTATGCTGAAAAATACAGAAGATAATTTTAAACTTTATATACCAAATAGATTGACAAAAAAATACACATATGTTAAAATGGAAGAAAGGAGTGAGGGCTTTGAAAAAAATTACTGCGATTATTCTGTCTATGCTTTTTTGTGTAACCTTGACCTGCTGTGGCGGCGACGTTGCTCTTGCGGGATTACCTGAAATACCGCGCGATGAGCGTATTTATTATAATGGCATACATATTGAAAAAGGCGAGGGGCTTGATCAAGCTCGTCCTGTTACAGATTGCCCTTATGATAAACAGCCGACACTTGACGAGGCGGAGGCAGACGGCGCACTTATTGAATGGTATAACTATGAAACAAAAGAAAGGATAATAAAAAACTTTGCGGCGCTTGAACGGTTTGTTTATAATCTGAACAGAGGGATTGAAGACAGCTTGCTCATAACGAATGCAGAATATAAAAACGGCAAGGAAACGGTTGCTTCGGGCTTTTTATATTATACAAACGGCGTGCTTAAAAAGAGATACGGCTTTGAAAAAAAGATTGAGAATATTTATGCCGACGGTGATAAGATAAATTTGTTTTTTTACGATAGTTTAAATTACCAAAAGGGAAAGGGCGTTTTTTTGCTTCGCGAATACTATCCTATTGACAGCACATCCAGAAATGAGATTTTCAGCTACGGTGCGAATTTTGTTGAGCTTAAGGATGAATCTTTGCTTTACAAGGAGGGTGTAACGGAAAAATTCGTTAACGTGGCAGGTATTTATGAAGGCGATAGCGGAGAAGCTAAGCTTTACGCTAAATATCCTTTTGAAGAAGGATTTCCGACGGCAAAGGAAATTTTTGACCTTGGAGGCGTGGTTACCTTTGATAACGATTTTGCTGTAAAAGCATATAATATTGCGGCAATAGAGCGATTCAAAAGCAGTTTAAAGGATAAAGTGCCCGATACACTTTTTGTGTATACAGATAACGGTGTACCCGGCATAGTAATGTACAGCTTTACTGGTGAATCGTTGATAATTTCAAAGGATAATCGGTTAAAAGATCCGCGATCGGAAGTGTTTACAACGGAGATTTTTAGCAATAATGTAAATTTGCTCCGAGACACGGGTACAAGCTTCGATATGTATGTTTTAACGTGCTCTGAAAGTAAAATGTACCAATGCTATGATATTTCGATCGTGTGCAACACAGATGGTAAATACGGGGAATCAATGGAGTATAAAATTCATCAAATTATAGATATACCGCAGATACAGTATGTGACTGAGTATATAGTTGCCGAATGTGAGGCAGGAAACTACAAATAAAAGCAAAGGACAGAGAAAAATGAAGTGAACCCCGTTTAGTTCACAAAAAAGAAAAAAGACAAAACCTCTTATGGTATAATGGTACCATAGGAGGTTTTTGTTATGGCTACAAAAGGACAAAAGTTTAAGAACTACACACAAGGAATC
>SVND01000040.1 GCA_015067075.1 Oscillospiraceae bacterium | reverse complement strand
CTCTTTGCGCCGATATTCACTTTGACTATCGTCTTGCCATTGCCGCCGCAGAAGCAGGCGCAGACAAAATCCGTATAAACCCCGGCAACATCGGCTCCGAGGACAGAGTCCGCGCCGTCGTCGAAGCTTGCCGTGCTCATAAAGTACCTATCCGCATCGGTGTAAACGGCGGCTCTCTCGAAAAGGAGATCGTTGCGCGCTACGGCAACACAGCCGAGGCAATGGCTGAAAGCGCAAGATACCACGCATCACTTTTGGAAAAGCTGGGCTTTTACGATATCGTTATTTCCGTAAAAAGCTCGGACGTTCGTAAAACCGTTGAGGCTACTCGTCTTATCGCCGCTCAGTGCAGCTATCCCCTCCATTTGGGTGTCACCGAGGCAGGCACAGAAAACATGGGCATTATCAAATCAGCCGTAGGTATCGGTGCGCTTCTTTGCGACGGCATCGGTGATACTATCCGTGTTTCACTCACCGCCGACCCCGTCAAGGAGGTAACTGCAGGCTATAACATTTTGCGCACGCTCGGTCTTTACGAAGGCGGCGTTGAAATTATTTCCTGCCCTACCTGTGCAAGAACACGTATAGATATAATCTCCATCGCCGCAGAGCTTGAACGACTGACGGCAAATATGAAAAAGAATATAAAGGTTGCCGTTATGGGCTGTGCCGTCAACGGACCGGGCGAAGCGCGCGGCTGTGATATAGGTATTGCAGGCGGTAACGGCGAGGGCTTACTTTTTAAAAACGGTGAAATTATCCGAAAAATACCTGAAAGCGAAATTATCAGTCAGCTGATCAAGGAGATCGAAGACTTCAATGGAAATGAATAAAACAGAGTTTAATAAAATTTTCAATAAAATAAATGCCGATACGCAGGATATGGCAGCGGACATTTACGTCACACACGCGAAAATAAACAAAAGCAAGCACACCATAGAAGCTACACTCACTTGTGACGCAGTGATCACCGCATCAACTATCGCCATACTTAAAAAGGCTGTTTTAAAAGCATACGATATTTCCGACGTCATTTTCAAATTTACATATCCGTCTGAAATGCTTGACGAGCAAGCAATAGAGGGCATTATCGACGAGCTCAGAGCGCGCATTCCCATAACGAACGGAAGCTTCATGGATTGTACCTCTGATTTTGATATGCAAAATTCCGTTCTTAACATTCGCCTTAAAAACGGCGGTGCTGAATTTCTCACAGGTGCAGGCTGTGCCAAGGAAATAGAGAAGATAATACAGGAATGGTTCGGCGTACAGATAACTACTACCCTGCTCGGTCCCTCCCACGAGGAGATAGAGCAAATGCTTTCCCACAGTCTTTCCGCAAAATGTAACGAAAAGGCTGCTGCCGCAAAGGCATACGTTCCGCAGGAAAAGCCGAAGCAGTCAAGCACTCAGCCGCAATTCCGAATCCGTAAAAACGCAGGCTACAATGACGACAAGGTGCCCATTATCCGCGAAGAAGGCGAAGTTCTTATGGGCAAGGAGATTCGCGACAACGTAACTCCCCTTTGCGACGTTCTTGAGGAAAGCGAAGCCGTCGTATGGGGCGAGGTCTTTGGATTTGAAGCGAAGGTCTCAAAAAGCGGTCAGACAAATATATTTACATTTAATATTGCCGATGATACGGCCGCAATGCCCATAAAGATCATCGGACGTATCGACAAAACGGCTTTTGTTACGGAAAAAATAAAAAACGGCTCACTTTTACTTATGCGCTGTACCATAGCTTACGATAAGTTTGCCCACGAAAACGTAGCTTCCCCAACCGATATACAAACTATCAAGCGCAAGATCAAAACCGACAGCGCACCCGTCAAGCGCGTTGAGCTTCATTGTCATACGAAGCTTTCGCAGGTCGACGGACTTATTCCGCCCGATGCACTCGTAAAGCGCGCTGTAGCATGGGGACATAAGGCTGTTGCCGTTACAGATCACGGCGTTTTACAAGCCTTCCCCATTGTAGCAGAGCAAAAAAAGAAGCTTAAATCCGATATAAAAATCGTCTACGGAGTGGAAGCTTATCTTGCCGATGATACGGCCAACGCCGTCGTCGGAAATGCAACCATGCCCTTTGACGGAAGCTTCGTCGTTTTCGATATAGAAACGACAGGTCTTTCCACAAACAAAGACAGGATCACCGAGATCGGCGCTGTAAAGCTTATAAACGGTATGCCCGTCAAGCGCTGGCAGACCTTCGTCAACTGCGGAAAGCATATTCCCGATAAGATTCGTGCACTTACAGGTATAAGCGACGATATGCTCATCGGCGCGCCCGATGAGAAAACGGCTTTGACAGATTTTCTCGCTTTCTGCGAGGATCTGCCCCTTATCGCCCATAACGCCTCCTTCGACGTCGGCTTTATTTTAGCGGCGGCGCGCAGACACGATATTGAATACGATCCTACTTATATAGATACAGTGCCTATGTGCAGAGCTTTGCTTCCCAAGCTGAGAAGCGTTTCTTTGGACAAGGCGGCGGAAGCTCTCTCCGTTTCACAGCAAAATCACCATCGCGCCGATGACGACGCCGAGGTACTTTCACAGATATTCCTTCGCCTTGCAAAAATGCTTAAGGCGGATCACAATATCACCGATATTTCTCAGATAAACGGCTTTTTGGACGGCAAGATCGACCCGAAAAAGCTTAAGACCTTCCATCAGATAATACTTGTTAAAAATCAAACGGGGCTTAAAAACCTTTATAAATTGGTCAGCATCGCTCACCTTGATTATATAGGTAAAAACCCTGTTATTCCGAAAAGTATTTTACTTAAATATCGCGAAGGGCTTATTCTCGGCTCTGCCTGCGAGGCGGGTCAGCTTTATTCTGCCATCGTTGACGGCAGGTCGCATGAAAAGCTGTGCGAGCTTGCAAGATTCAACGATTATCTTGAAATTCAGCCCATCGGAAACAATAACTTCATGCTTGAAAAAGGCATTATCTCCGACATCGAAGAGATAAAGGAGTTCAATCGCACGGTTGTACGGCTTGGCGAGGAGCTTAATATTCCCGTTGTTGCCACCTGTGACGCTCACTTTTTGGACAAGCAGGACAGCGTTTTCCGTGAAATAATACAAACGGGTGAAAAATATCCCGATGCAGATAAACAGCCGCCTCTTTATTTCAGAACGACTGCTGAAATGCTTGACGAATTTGAATATCTCGGCGCAGATAAAGCATACGAGGTCGTTGTTAAAAATACAAACCTTATTGCCGATATGTGCGACGACTTGAAGCCCATCCCCGATGGATCATATCCGCCCAACCTTGAAGGCTCGGAGGAGGAGCTTCGCCGCATCGTTTACGAAACGGCACACTCCATGTACGGTGATCCCTTACCGGAAATCGTCGAAAACCGTATCGACCGAGAGCTTACCTCTATCATCAAAAACGGATTTGCCGTTCTTTACATGATAGCGCAAAAGCTTGTCGCAAAATCAAACAGCGACGGCTATTACGTCGGTTCCCGTGGCTCCGTCGGATCATCCTTTATCGCCACCATGGCAAATATCACAGAGGTAAACCCCCTCGCTCCGCACTATAGATGTCTTAAGTGCAAGCACAGCGAATTTTTCACCGACGGCAGTATCGCCGACGGCTTTGACTTACCCGACAAGGATTGTCCCGTCTGCGGTGCTCCCATGCGCGGTGACGGTCACGATATCCCCTTTGAAACATTCCTCGGCTTCGACGGCGACAAGTCGCCCGATATCGACCTTAACTTCTCAGGCGAATATCAGCCCGTTGCACATAAATATGTTGAAGAGCTTTTCGGCGAGGACAATGTTTTCCGCGCAGGAACTATCTCCGATATTGCGGAAAAAACAGCCTTCGGTTACGTTAAGGCTTACCTTGAAAAGCATGAGCGCGTCGTAAGCCGAGCGGAAGAGCAACGCCTTGCCGCAGGCTGTGCAGGCGTTAAAAAGACAAGCGGTCAGCACCCCGGCGGCATCATCGTTATACCCCGTGAATACGACGTTTTTGACTTCACTCCCGTTCAGTATCCCGCAAATAAGCCCGAATGCGGCGTAAAAACGACGCACTTTGCTTTTAAATATTTGCACGATACCGTTTTAAAGCTTGATATTCTCGGTCACGTCGTACCTACGCTCTATAGAATGCTGGAAGATGCAACAGGTCTTAATGTTGATGACCTTCCGCTGAACGATCCGAATATTTACAAGCTATTTACATCGCCCGAGCCTTTAGGTGTAACGGCTGAACAGCTCGGCATGGAAACAGGCTCGCTCACCCTGCCCGAAATGGGTACGAAATTCGTCCGAGATATGCTTTTGGACTCCCGTCCGCAAAACTTTGCGGAGCTTTTGCAGATATCAGGTCTTTCTCACGGTACAGACGTTTGGCTCGGCAACGCCAAGGACCTTATTGATAACGGCGTTTGTACTATCAAGGACGTTATCGGAACGCGTGACAACATAATGGTCTATCTTCTCCATAAAAATCTTCCGCCGAAGGAAGCTTTTAAGATAATGGAAAAGGTTCGTAAGGGTAAGGGACTTTCTCCCGAGGATGAAGCTCTTATGAAGGAGCACGGCGTTCCCGATTGGTATCTCGATTCCTGCAAAAAGATCAAGTATATGTTCCCTAAGGCTCACGCCGTTGCATACGTTTTGCAGGCACTTCGTCTTGGCTGGTTCCTTATTTACCGTCCTTTGGACTATTACGCCGCTTACCTCACGGTTCGCGCAGGCAACTTTGATGCCATAACCATGACGAAGGGCAGAGAGCAGCTGATGGAGCTTCGCGCAAAAATACTGAGCAACGAAAACCGAAGCCAGAACGACGAAGCAACTTTAGACGATATCGAGGTTGTAAACGAAATATACGCTCGCGGCTTTGATTTTCTCCCCATTGACATCTATAAATCCCACGCAACTCGGTTCACCGTAGAGGACGGCAAGATTCGTCCGCCATATACATCCTTGAAGGGATGCGGTGAATCTGCCGCAGTATCCATTACTGAAAAGGTCGCCGCCTATAATAAACGCGGTGAAAAATTCCTGACAGTCGACGAGTTTACAAGCAAGACGGGCGCCCCCTCAAACGTCGTTACCATGCTTCAGGAAGCAGGTGCTTTCGGTAAAATGGCAATAACGGCTCAGGTATCCTTTTTCGACGATATACAATAAAGAAAGGTTGTTATTTTATGAAATATGTTGTAATTCTCGGCGACGGCATGGCTGACAGAGCTATTGCCGAGCTTGGCGGAAAAACGCCCTTGGAAGCCGCAAAAAAACCTAATATAGATAAGCTTGCAGCCCGTGCTACCGTCGGTATGACACAAACCTTGCGCGATGGTATGCCCCTTGGAAGTGATGTTGCAAATCTTTCCGTTCTCGGATATGAGCCGTCTCAGTGCTACAGCGGACGCTCTCCTATCGAAGCGCTTGGCGTAGGTCTTCATATCAACGACGATGACATCGTTTTGCGTTGCAATATCGTCAATATCGACCTTAAAGAGCCTTTTGAAGAGAGCATAATGATCGACCACAGCTCCGACAAGATAACTGACGAGGAAGCCGAAGAGCTTTTCAAATATCTCAACGAGCAGCTTGGAACAGAAACGCTTCGCTTCTATAGCGGTGCATCTTACCGCGGCATAACCATGTGGCGCGGCGTTAAAAACGATTTTGACAACACTCCGCCCCACGATATTCTTCGCCGTTGCATCAAGGATTATCTTCCCAAAGGTGCATACGCTAAGGAGCTTACGGAGCTCACAAAAAAAAGTGCAGAGCTTTTGTCGAAGCACCCCGTTAATCTTGACCGTGTAAAGCGCGGTCTGCGTCCCGCAAACTGCATATGGCTTTGGGGCGAGGGCACAAAGCCGAATATCGGCTCATTCCGCGAAAAATACGGCAAGAGCGGTACTATTATTACGGCCGTTCCCCTTCTTAAAGGTCTTGGCGTCGGCATGGGGCTTGACACACCTTTCATCGAAGGCGCAACAGGCGATATTCACACAAACTACAAGGGCAAGGCTGACGCCGCAATCTCCGCTATCACAGAACGTGATTTCGTATTTATCCACGTTGAAGCTCCCGACGAGTGCGGTCACGACGGCGACACAGCTGGCAAGGTCCGCTCCATTGAGCTTATTGACGAAAACATCGTCGGTCCCGTTGTAAACGCCCTTGAAAGCTGCGGTGAAAGCTATCGAATTCTCGTTATGCCTGACCACGCAACACCCATTTGCGAGCGCACTCATACAATAGATGAAATTCCATTTTTAATGTATGACAGCGAAAAAGAAACAGCCGGTGTGGAATGCTACTGTGAAAGACTTGCGTCCGAAACAGGTTTTCGCATCGCCAACGGCTGTGATATAATGAATGAATTTTTTAAATAATTTTTATCAGCCACAAAACAATTAGATGTAGCGGATAAAAAGCATAAAATGAGTATTTAACGGCAGTTTTCGCGTATTTGTGCTTTTCGATCGACGGCGCAATACCGTAGCTGCCGTCATACATTGATATGGGAATTGCCGCAAAAATCGCAAAGTAATTGAGCGCGCCGAATCTCGCTCCTACTGCTATGGAGTTAACCGTGCATGCCAGCGTGGAAAGAGCTTTATCCTCTCCTGCCAAGCCGAAAAGAGTTATTGCCAATACGCCGCACCAGCCGTAATCGCAGTTTAGCTTTTCAGCAACGTACATACCTATGGCAAGCCACGGTAAAGCGCATAGAGCAAAAGCCAACTGTGATGCCGCTGTTTTTTGTGATAATTTTCCTTTGAATATCATCTTTTTTGTCGTTTCCGCAAGCATAAGCACCGCAAGTCCGATAAAAAGCGTAAAATAAATATTCTGATATCCGAAATAAAATGTCTTTCCGTAAAAAGCAAGGTCGGCAGGTATTTCCGATATCAGCGCAAAAAGCCCCAGCTTTGTCAGATATTTAGGTGTGCTTCTCGTTTTTCTGAAGCCGTTTGCAATCAAAAAAGCATATATGGGAAAAGCAAGCCTTCCGACGATACGCATCCATTCAAGGTTGTTGAAAAGCACATACCCCATATGGTCCACCGCCATGCTTATAACGGCAATAATTTTAAGTATAAAAACGCTCATGTTACCTCCGCAAACATCTTTTGCTTTTATATACTATCACAAAACAAAAGCGTTGTCAATATCGCAAAAAAACTTAAAATAACCTTAAAAACGCACAAAAAAGCACCAAAAACCGTACTTTTTTCACCTTTTTCACGGCAATTGTTTTACAATTATGAAAAAATCGGTTGATTTATTTGCAATACTGTGCTATAATAAGCTATACTGTGCATATTATTTGTATAAGAATTTGTGCAGTAAGACTGATAAAAACGGAGCTTTCTCCGAGTTGTTGAACGGCGGCATAGAGTCCGAGCTTTCAGCTTACTATGCCAAGGCAAAAAAGAGAGGTATTTTAAAATCATGGTAAATAAAAAATTCATCTTGTCCTTTGTCATATCGTTCGTCGTTTTTGCGGCGGCAGCTGTACTTTTAATAGTCGGCATAATGGGCAACAGAGTTGAGCCTTACAATCCAAACGTAACCCCTACTGTTGCACCCTCAACTCCGACCACCAAGCCCGACGATATTGAACAGCGTACAAAAACTCTCGATCTCACTTTAAGCGAAGTCGAGCAGGAGCAGGGCGAAGGCTGGGCATGGGATGTCGACACCAAGACTCTCACACTCAACGGCATTGATATGAACATCCAAGAGGGCTACGGTATCAAGCTTCCCGCAGGCTCGACCATTAACATAATGGACGGCTCTGTCAACTCACTTAACGTATACGGCTACGCCATCCATTGCGACGGCAATCTTACCCTGCGCGGCACAGGCTCGCTTAAAGTAACAACATCCGACAAAACTCCCGTTACGGCACAGGGCGATATCGGTATTATCGGCTGTAACCTTTCCCTTAATACAAGCAGCTTTTACGCTTTGAGAACAGACGGTATCCTCGCAATTTCAGGGGGTAAAATAACGGCTAATTCGACGGCAAGCGCCATCGTTTATTCAACGCTTTCCTTCCCTGAGGCTCAGCCTACGGTCATGGCAGGCGATTTTGAAACAAACGCAAGCGAGCTTAGCGATATGGGCTATCTTAGCGCGTATAAATACGTAAGCTTTGACTTTACACCGAAACCGACAGATGTTCCCGCTCTTCCCGAGCGTTTGAACATTCTTGTAACAGTTCCCGACGAGGGCAATCTCCGCACAGACAGTATCATAATCCTCAGCGCTGATACTAAAAACGGCAAGCTCAACATTACGTCTATCCCCCGTGACCTTTGTGTAGATATCGGAACAAGAAAAGACAAGGTCAACACCTGCACCGTCTACAAGGATTTCCAATATCTCATCGATACCATCGAGCATGTAAGCGGTATGGATATCCACTATTACGCGATCTTGCGTATTTCAGGTGTCCGCAATGTTGTCGATCTGCTCGGCGGCGTTGAATTTGACGTGCCTCAGGATATGAAATACAGAGATCCTGACCAGAATCTGTATATAAATCTTAAAAAGGGTTATCAGCTTCTTGACGGCGACAAGACAGAACAGCTTCTTCGCTTCCGCAGATACGTTCTCGGCGATATAAAGAGAACTGAAGTTCAAAGAAACTTCCTCAAGGAAATGTTTACTCAGAAGGTAACTGCTGAAAATATCGCAAAAGCACCCGATCTTCTTGCTGAAATATTCGACAACGTACGCACGAATATTTCAATGGCTGACGTTCTTGCAAACATAAACATTCTCAAGGTAATGGTCGGCGATAATATTCAAACTCTCGCCGTTCCCGGATACGACGAATACGTCGACGGAAAGTCCTACTATTTCTTCCACGAGGAAAAAGCTTATGCTTTCTTTGCTGAAAATTTCGGCGGTATAGGTATGGCTTTCGATGACGGCTCAAACGATGTTTTACCCGAGCACAACCTTTCACACGGAAACAGAGATTAAATACATAAAAAAGAGGTTTTCACACGAAAACCTCTTTTTTATTCTGAATTGAACGTGTTTCACGCCTTAACGGAGCTTCTTGTCTTTTTCCGCAGTAAAATTCATTTTTCTCGTTGAACTGTGTTGGAAAATGTGTTAAAATAATTATATCCGCTTAACTCAAGGAGAAAAGATATGGAAATAAAGCCTGTTGCATATATTTATACAGATTTTACGGAAAAATTCGGCATTCCCCGTCAAAGCGGAAGAGCGCCCTCTCTTACAGGCCGTATTGTTTTTGAATCCGACTACAAAAGTGAGCTTGCCATCCGCGGAATCGAACAGTTTTCACACCTTTGGCTTATTTTTGGCTTTTCCAATGCCGACAGAACCCGCCCTTCACTTACTGTCCGCCCACCGCGTCTCGGCGGCAATATCCGCATTGGTGTTTTTGCAAGCCGCTCGCCCTTTCGTCCAAATTCTTTGGGGCTATCTGTTGTAAAGCTGGAGGGAATTGAGCATACAGAAAAGGACGGTATTGTACTTAATGTATCGGGAGTTGATATTCTGAATGAAACTCCGATATATGATATAAAGCCGTATCTGCCTTATGCTGATATAAAAAACGATGCAGTCGGCGGCTACGGCGACGAGCTTAGCACCCATTCGCTAAACGTGGTTTTTCCAAATCCCCTTTTGGAAAAGCTTCCGACACAAAAACGGCAGGCTGCATTGGAATGTCTGCAAGACGACCCCAGACCCTCTTACCACGATGATGACCGTACATACAGCATGGCTTTTGCAGGATACGATATACATTTCAAGGTACAGCACGGCATCCTGACCGTTTTTTCAGTTGAGCAAATAACTGATTGTTTCTGATAAAAAAATCGGCTCTAAATCGAGCCGATTTTTTTATTTTTTAGAAAAACGCTTCGAATAATATGGGAAATACTACTGCAGAAACGGCAGTGGCAAATAAAGCGATACAAACATAAATAATTACAAACGTGCTTTTTTTCAATCCTGTACTTTTCCCGAAAAGGCAGGGAGCATTTTTCGGAGACTTTGCAAGAATGAAAAAAATTATAGACAGCTCCAGCATCAACAGTGAAATAAAAGCCATTGCAAGCGCTTCTGCCAATATCATTAAGCTAAAAAAACCACCGGTCAAAAGCAAACATATTATTCCCCACACAAGCATGCCGCTTCTTACGGAAGGCTCTTTTTTCGGCTGGGCTACAGGCTGTTGCCACATAGTAAACGGCTTTGCCGTTTGCTGAACGTATTGCGGCTGTTTAGGACGCGGCTGATACTGAGGGGAGCTATGGTTTTTAGTAAGACCTCTGATGGTAGCTAAAAGCTGTTCAAGACCCGCATTCATATTCAAATGAGCCTCTATCCAATGGTTTCTGCCAATATAATAAAGATAATCGTCGGAAAACTCAATATCTTGAAGCTTGAAGGGAATAATCACCTTTTTATCATCAAAAGCAATGCTTACCTCATTGGTAACGTGACCTGATAAATTTGTATTCTCCGAGGCGAGCAAAACGAGAATTTCGCAATCACGGATAGCCTGAACTATCTGCGACGCATACGTCTCGCCCGGAGTAATATCCCTTGGTGCCATCCAGCACGAAACAAAATTTCGCTCCAGAAAGTCGCACACAAACTCTGCAATTTTTACTTCCTTCGAGGAGTAACTGATAAAAACCTTTCGTTTTTCAGTCATTGCAAACACTCTTTTCCGCTTTTTACTATATTTATTATATCAAATACTACCTACGCCGTCAAGAAAAATCTGAAAACATCGTACACTTCTTATCATTTATCCAAAGACACGCTTGATTGCATCCAAATATCCGTAACCATACTTGGTGTCGGGCTGAAGATACGACGTCTCCGTCCATTCATTCCAGCTGTTTACCGTAATAAGCGGTGCAGGTAGGTCATGTCCGTCAACGTATTCCTTTGCTTTACGCAAGGCACTTTCAAACATTTGCGGAGTATTGTTTTTGCATACTATAGGGACAAAACCGCGAAATCTCGGATTATTATCCCAGCCGACAGATACATGGGGATAGTACGGAACAGCATAATCTCTATCCATACGAGCCCATTCCCTATAGACATCTTCAAGGATGTCGCCGTAATCGCGGTTCATATCGCAAAAATGAACAAACTGATAATTTGTTATGCTGTCAAAGCCCAATTTCGGCAAAATTTCTTTCGTGGAAAGCGAATGCATTCCGTCAACGCCGCTTACGTTGGATATACACTCACCCCAGCCCGTAAGCTGAAGCTCCAAGCCCAAATGCCCTGCCTTGACGGTCTCGCTGCGAAACCACTCAAGAGCGTCACGTGCAGCTTCAATGCCGCCCAACCCGTTTACCAGATTTTCCACGTCGTATATCATAAACAGCGGTTTTCCGTTTATGCGATAATAGTTCGAACGGGAAAAATATTTTTCAATAATGCGTCGGGCTATTTTCTCAAATTCCTTTCGGTCCACCTGACCGCTCCAGACCGTACAGTCTTTCCCATTTCCCGCAACAAGATCGGACAGACGAACATCCCACGTGTAGTTCGCGTCGTGATTTGCCCACATGATATAAAACTTCATCTTTTCATTGTTTGATGCTCCGAGAAAACCCTCGTTAAGGCACTGCTCAAGAAAAGGTCGGCGATCATACCAATACCAATCGTAAATAAAAACATTAACACCGTGGGAAACAGCTTGGTCGATCTGTTTTTCCATAACCTCGGGCATAGCTTCGTCACAGCAGCCCCACAATGGCTTGCGGTCCCATTCATAATCCTTCGGCTTCAAGGGCAAGCGCGACGGGACAGACATAACCGTCTGCCATTCACCTATTCCGTCAGGCCAAAACTGTCGTGCGCGCAATTCCTTTCCTGTATACGACGGCCAAATATATGCCGCAATATCATATTTTTTCATAGCCTTTCCCTTTCGTTTTCAGCTTTTCTTGCGTTTATTATATCAAACACTTTATTTGCCGTCAAGATAATAAATCAAAATTATATCTTGACGGCAAAATCCTTTCCGAATCACCACGATCGCTGTAAGACTAAAGAACTATCGGCAATGGTATTTTATTTTTTCGACTTATGATTAGATTCCGCATTCTGCATACAAAGCGTCGAGGATCTCAAGAACCTTGATGCCTTGATCGGAAGGCACGGGAACTTCAGTATCGTTGAGAATTGCATCGATAAATCCGTGAGCCGGATGCTTGAAGGGCTCGACTTCATAGTCCTCGGGCTTAGCAATCTCCGTAGTAAAGTTGTCGCCGTCACCGACTCGAATCAGGTTGAGCTGCTTTGTAAAGCCAAGCCGTTCTGCCCCCATCTTCGTTCCGTAGATGTTGGTAATGAGCTTCTCCTCCGACACCGTCGAGCCAAAACTGAATTCCATCTGAATGGACAGTCCACCTTCGAACTTGACCATACCGGTGATCAAATCCTCCGAATCAAAGACGAATTTACCCTCATCTCCTGCAGGAATTTCCGGCTTAAATTTACGATAAGCCGATGCATAAGCGCTCTCCATCTTTGGGAATCCGAGAATATGCATGGTCAAGTCGATCAAATGGGATCCGAGATCGCGAAGCACGCCGCCGTCTGAGCTCTTTTCATGGAACCAATTACGGTTATATTGGGTGCCGTTCTCACGCTTGCTATACGGGGATTGCATCTGTCCCAATGCACGGCGCCAACCAATACGAACGTGATACACTTCGCCGAAAGCGCCTTCATCATAAAGCTTTTTCATGATCTGTATATCCTCGCCAAAGCGCTGATTATGGCTGATCATCAATTTCTTACCGGAACGAAGCTCGGCATCACGCATCCTTCTGCCATCTGCTGCAGTAGGAGCCATAGGCTTTTCACAGAGAACATGCTTACCCGCATCCAATGCCTCAATCGTCACAGGTGCATGCCACTTGTTTGGCAAGCAAATACTGACTATGTCAATTTCAGGGTCACGAAGTAACTCATGATAATCGGAATACGTCTTAGGGACATTATATTTATTCTGTACATATTTCGCCCATTCACCGTCAATGTCACACACAGCATAAAGATCTGTGTTCTCATTGTCACGATAAGCATTAATGTGTCCCCAGCAAATAGTACCCAGTCCGATAACCGCCGCTTTCAATTTTCTTTCCATAAACTATCCCTCACAAACTAATTTAAAATTTCTCTTGCACTCTGTAATGCAGACTCGTAGGTATATTGTCCTTCCTCTATCTTTTCTGCAAGAACAGATGCAAGTTGTTTCTTAACAATGTAAGCCTTTCCGTAAGTCCAGTCCATGCAATATGCATCCGAGAAGAATGCTTTCTGCTTGTTTGTCGGAAGCATATCCAAACGATCCACGATCATACGGCGGATCTTGGACGGGAAGAAGCAATGCCACCAATAGCCTGCAATGCTGACATTGGGCAGCTCGCGAACAAGAGTACAGAACGCCTGATCCTGATGCTCACTAGCAGAATAAATGGCAAATTTGAGCTTGGTGAAGCGAGAAGCCTGATTTGCAAGTTCATAGACCGTTTCGATACGGAGCTTGCTTCCCGTTTCAAATGGCAACGGCTCAGCGCCGATAGAATACTGAAGTGTAAAGCCCGGATGAGTTGCCTCCAAACGTGTAAGGAAGCCCTCGCAAACGTAGTTAGCATAAATATCTCTCTGCTCAGGACCTGCTGTTTCGCGTATAGCAAGAGCGGCAATCATTTCCTCACGAGTAACGGAGCGATAGTTGATATCGGTCGAGAGATGAGATGTCATATTTGCAATCTCATTGAAAGGCATATGAGTAATGTAATGATCCAACGCCGCATCTACATCCTCTATCGTACGGATAATGCGCTTGAAGTTGAGAGTGCTTCTGTCAAGAGTAACGGGAAGGGGCGGACCGGGATATTCCTGATTCCATGAATACTCCAGCTCCAGCAGTGCCGTGTCGTACTGTCCCCATTGGGAACGAGTAAAGAATGACCACTCCAAGCTGTAATCAAAAAGATCATCAGCTATATGACCGTAGCAACGCTCGATTTCCGTGTTGGACTTTACAACACCGCAAGCGGCGGCGATCTCCTTGGCGCGCTCAAGGGTGCATCCCTTATCCTTGATTATGCGGTCTACTTCTCGCCAATTATCGAGTGTGATCTCTTCTTCCCAGCCGTAAACATCCTTCAAAATTACCATCATCGTGTGATACAAAGCTGTATTCTTGATGTACTTCAAGTAAGGGATCGCGCGTACAATACGTGTCTCGGCTTCTTCCTCGGTAGGATAGTTGCTGAGACGGGCACCGTCGGGACAGCCCGCACTGTACAGCTCGGTAATAATCATATGATACAGCATAATATCGTGCAGACCTCTTGCAACAGGCACATCGACACGGATGTGAGTGTGAACATCGGTAGTAGGCATCTGCATCAAGTCTCTAAAAAGTTTTTCTTTCATTTTAATTTTTATCCTCCTTTTTAAAAGCTTTTTAAAAAGACTAAGCATATTATATCATACATCTACTGAGCTTGTCAAGAAGTTCTGCTTTAAATTATTAATTTCGACTGTTTCAGCAAATAAATAGTTTTCATTTCCGTCATTGACAAATGTTAAAATACAAGGTATAATAATTTACATATACTAAACTTATTGAAAAGAGAATTCCATGAACAAAGCTAATGATGTAAAAGCCATCAATCTAACCGCTATTCTCCGCTCTATCTATAAAAATCAACCCATTACCAAAAGCCGCATTGCCGACGAGTTGAAACTCACCATCGCAACTGTCAACAATTTGGTAACGGAACTTTGCAACATCGGCATCTGCGAGGAGGATGGCTTTGTTTCCAACGGAGGACGACGCGCCACCCTCTACCGCATCAACCGCCATTACGGCTATATCATCAGTCTTGCCGTCACGCGAAACGGATTGGTCGGCGGTATTTACGACTTGTCTCTGCGCGCAGTCGATCGCGAGGATGTCGCCTGTGACATTTCAGATGTTATGGACTCCACCCGCAAGATCAAAGCCTTTCTGTTGGAGCAGATCGGCAAGCTGAACGGCAAGCGAATTCTCGGAATCGGAATCTCCGTGCCCGGACGTGTATCGGAGGACGGAATCATCATCAACATCCCTGACTATCCCCAATGGAATTCGGTTCAGCTGAAAAGTTTTCTGTCCGAAAGCATCTCGTTTCCTATTTATTTGGACAACGACACCAACGCTCTTCTCCTGTCTGCCAAATGGAACGGCCTTGTGAATGATTGCCAATCCTTTGTTTACCTTAACACCGATGACGGTCTCGGCGCAGGCTTTATGCTGAAGGACAAAGTCTTCTACGGCTCCAACAATCAAGCTTGCGAGATCGGGCATATTACCATTGACCCAAACGGTCCCATTTGCAACTGCGGCAACGCAGGATGCCTGCAGGCATATGTCAGCAATACCGAGATTCTGCGCCGCATCAACAGTCTCCGAGGCGTTCCCGTTTCCAGTCTTGATGAAGCAATTGAGCTTTATCTCAGCGGTGACCCCGCCGTCCGCTCAGGCTTTTCCGGTGCCACCGCCTACATCAGCCTCGCCCTGCGCAATATTATCATGCTTTTTGATCCGGAGCTTATCGTTTTGCAAAACAAGTGGCTCAATCTCCTTCCCGATCTTTTTAATCTTGTACAGGACACGGTATTCAAGACTAAGACAGACCGCGGCAGCCTTCCTATCCGCAACCACTTATCCATCCTGCTCAACCGCGACCTCCACATCATTGAAACAGCACAGGCTTGCATTGTGTTCCACAATATCATGCGCAATTTCTCCGCCTGACCGCACATTAGTATATAAAAAAGGAGCCCGCAAAATAATTGCAGACCCTTCAGATTTACGGCGAGCAGCTCGATCTCTGCTCGTCATTTTTTACTCAATTCCACCTTGTATCAATAGCGCGTCGGGCTATCTCAACCCATTTGCCAAAGCGTTCAGGCTCGTTTTTGCACGTGTGAGTGTCTCTCAAAACAAGCTCTATAACACCGCCATTTGCTTTTGTAAGCCCCTGCTCAAGCTCACGGCGCACACCTTGCTCATCAAACGTATCGTAAGCCAATGGCATGGGCTGTGGCTTCCACGTCATTATGTAATTTTTCTGCAAAATCGGCGTAAACTTTGCAATATCCGCCCACGGACACACAGCTACTCGGCGCAAATTGCGTATCTTCAGCACGTTATCGAGCTTTGCAGAAAGATCGTCACAGCAACCGTATCCGTTGAGGCCAAAGGGCTCCAACAGCTCTCGCTCATACTTTAACACAAATTCCTCGTGCATTTCAGGGGAAACCTCTGAAAATTCCTGCGCCTCAGCGGCACCCCATACGTCACACAGCCGCACCTTATTGGGATCATAGTCTGGCTGCGGCAAAAGATCGGTGTAACCGACTCCGCCTGTATAGTGGAACGTACGGTCGTTATTAAGCGAGATAAGATTTTGCTCCTCATATTGGCGAAGCATTGATTTCATGCCGTCGGTGAAAAACCTCATCACGCTGTGAATCATTTCGGGCTCTTCATAAAGGTCGTAGAGCATATTATCAAGTCCGCGATAATCGCAATACCAATGCATGAGATGGAAGCTGAAATTTTTTCGTCCTACTAATTCCACCAATGTCAAGTCGCCTACGGCATCAGAAATAAAGTCGTAATCCGCTTTAGATCTTTTCTCATCATGCGTTACGACAGGTGCAGACAGCTGCTTCCAATCAGACGGCTTATCAATGATGCTGACCATATGATAAGCACCTCTGCCTGCTACGCGTTCCGTTTTGGGCGCAATTCCCCACATAGTGTTAGTGATAGCCTTCGGCACTTCAACGTTCGCCGTTATCGGCACGTCATCGCGAATATAGCGATGGCGTATCAAGCGCCGACGCAGTTCACGCTCCACGTTTCGCGCGGCAGGATGAGTACACTTAAGCGAATCCTCAGGCAAAAGCTCTGCCCATGCACCGTCGGGAAATACAAACACCATCGGGCGTTCGCCCTGCAATCGTATGTGCTTTTTCCATGCTTCAATTTTATCCGTATTATTCTTCGGGTCTTCGGCTATTTCCAACAGCGACGTCACTAATGAGCGCAGTATCTTTTTGTCCTGTTGCAAAGATTTTGCTTCTTGAATTCCCATAAACAAGCCTCGCTATTTCATATTTCAGTAATAAAAAATAATCCGAACACATTTTCCATATGGAAGATGTGGTTCGGATCATATTGCTTTGGTGCAGTGAGTGATGATAAATCCGAACCAAATGCCTCTTCGATTTCGGCAAAGGTGATTGTTTTTGTGCCTTCCTTGTAGTTGAATGTAATGACCAAGTAATCGTCGAACAGATAGATCGCATTTACAAAGCTATCGATCAGACGGCGGCGGTGGTCAAGCTGTTTCATATTGAGCTTGCGGTACTTGATAAGATACGCGAGTATATCTTCTTTTGTAACCGTAGGTTTCGCAATTTCTTCTTTGAGAATCTGCACCGAGATCTCGCTCTTTTCAGCTTCAAGCTGCTCAAGACGTTGCTTGGTGGATGCGGTCAGAATTCCCGCTTGAATGGCGTTGACGAGATTGTCAATGCCTTTTTCTATTTCATCAAGCTGTTTGCGTAGAATTGGTAGAGTGCTACTCTCGGCATTAAGCTTGGCGATCAGCATATCGGCAAGTCTGTCAAGGAACCCATCGTCAAAGATGAACTTTTGAATGAGCAGGATCACAACCTCCTCTATCCACTTTTTCTTAATGGTTTTCTTCTTACACGTTCCGCCCTTACGAGTGCCCCGGCATTTGTAATAGCGGTGGACTTCCATCGTGTGACTCGTTCCGCTTTCGCCCGTAATCAGACATTGACAGTATCCGCAGAACAATTTTGTGGTAAGCAGATACTCGTCCTCGGCTTTGTGCTTTGCGGGAGCTTTCTTGTTTGCGGCGGCTCGTTCTTGCACTTGCTCAAACAACTTGGTAGGAACGATAGCTGGGATTCCGTTGGGAACGACCACATCACGATATTGGTACTCACCAATGTATCTTCGGTTGTGTAGCATTCGTGTTACAGTATTAAGGCTGATCTTCGTTCCTTTTGATGTACGGATGCCTTTGATATTTAGCTCGTCCGTGATCTCTTGCATCGTTGCGCCTTTTGCATATTTCTTAAATGCTTCAAGAACGGCGGGCGCGGTGACGGGATCAACTTGGAAAAACTGATTTTCGTCAACGGTGTATCCGATGGGAAGTGTACCGCCGTTGTATTTACATTTGAGCGCATTTTCGGTCAGACCTCGCACTACCTTCTCGGAGAGCTCGGCAGAATAGTATTCCGCTATGCCTTCAAGCACGGACTCAAGCAGAATGCCCTCGGAACCTTCTGATATGGATTCGGTTGCCGATATGACCTTGACGCCATTCTTGCGAAGAACATACTTGTAGTGTGCCGAGTCGACACGGTTGCGCGAAAATCTGTCGAGTTTCCATACGATAACGACATCGAATTTTTTAGCCGCACTATCTTTGATCATTTTCAAAAAGTTTGGGCGGTGGTCTGTCTTTGCCGACAAAGCTCTGTCGATGTACGGCTCGAGCAGGGTGATGTCATTCTTCTTTGCAAAGGCTTGACACTCACGAAGCTGACCTTCAATGGATTCCTCTCGCTGATTGTCCGAGGAATAGCGAGCGTATATTACTCCTGTCATGGTTCATATCCTCTTTCTGATAAAGTTAATAATCAACTCTATCGATTAATTCCTTGCCTCTCCATTTTGTGTTAGGTTTATCCAAATAAGCTGATCCGTATGATTCATACATATCGTAATTGAAAGATAAGTCTTCCGTAATTAATTCTTTATATCTTTCAACACGTTCGCGTATTCTCTTGAATTTCTCTGTGTCATACGAAACATCAATATTGTTGAGTACATTATTATAGCGCTCAATAGCTGAAGGATGAGATTTTACTGAAAAAGATGAAGCGGGAGATATAATGTTTTGAGCAACTTCAGCCATTTCTAAAGATGTAAACCAAAGCAATGCACTCTCAACAAGTTTTATTTTATCTTCTGCAGAATAAAGTGGACGATTTATTGAAGCTATATCAGCTTCAAATTCTTGCTTTTGAGAAACACTGTATATAGGCCCCGTATATTCATTACCATCAATTGTTAAAAAAGCTTTTTGCACGAGGTTACTATTATTAAGATGATTACATATGTGATGAAAAAATTCATGTCCGGCGATATATTGTAATTCTGACTCAATAGGAGCGTGAATCATATCGTGTACATCTTCGGGAACAATTCCTCTTGGATCCATTAAGAAATCCATTGTTTCACTCTTCATCATAATTCTAAGGGCTATTCTCACAGCATTAAATCTAACATTCATTGGAACTTCGGAATTAAAATCCAACAGTGCCAAGTTGCAAAATTTCATAAAGAAAATTAAACTTTCGTTTAAGTATATAAATCTTCCCCAAGTAGGATCATACATTGCATATCCATTTACGTCATTAGAAAACATATCGCCATATGTTATGTTAGAACATAAAGCACGATCTTCTTTACTTAAACTATTCAATACTGCTAAATAGTGACTATCAACAAAAGATGATTCAAATGACCAAGGCGTCATTATTTGTGCACGATTCCTATACACCCGTATATATCTCACATTGTCGGCTACAATATCCGCCCTTTGTCTTAATAAAAAATCTTTTGGCGTTTTTGGATCAACAATTCTATCAATTTCTTGTTCGGTGCAAAAAGAATGAAACCAGTGGCGGTCCCACTCATTGGATGTTGTTGTATTTACGATTGTTTTCTTTTTCATTTTGTTACCTTCTTTGCTCCCTCTTTTTGAGCCAACAATTCTTGTTCCTTCTTCCACGCTTCAAGCTCGGCGCGCCATTCATCCGAGGAAAAGAATTTTATAATCCCGGGCAGGAGCACATCGGCGAGCGCTTCGATTTCATCGTCGGGGATATCCAATTCCTTTCCGATGCCGCCTTGCTTATCCTTTAAGATAGCTATGACTTTTTTACACAACGCCTCTTTGTCTATTGTGGGAAGCTCCACGCAAACCAACGTGGTGTACTTATCCTTGAGGATGTCGATCATTCTATTTAACATTTCTTTAATCTTCAAATTACATTTACCTCCTATGGTTTTGTCTGTCATGACAAAAGCAGTGCTTGCTAAGACTGACAGACAGATTACTGTGACTCATAATTCTTCTTCGGTTGGATTTGGGAATCCAACCGCGATGCTTGCTAAGACAAGCAGACACATTGAATATATTTTTGCTTCCGTTGGGATTTGGGACACAACGGCGATGCTTGCTAAGACCGTTGGACCGTTTGTCATGACAAACGCGATGCTTGCTAAGACCAACGGACATATTAGCGAGAATGGCTTTTGGATGCCCAAAAGCAGTGCTTGCTAAGACTGATAGACAAGCAGAGCGTTGTCAAAGTTTCTTGAGCACCTGCGTGGCAATTCCTTGAACTTGAACGTTGCGCTCAATACGATCATCGTAATCGGGATTCTCAGCGTGAAG
>SVND01000039.1 GCA_015067075.1 Oscillospiraceae bacterium | reverse complement strand
TGGTACTTTGTCAAGGTAGTATTGTAAACTTTTCGACCTTCGAAAACTTTACAATCTCCACCTTGACAACTCTCTCCGAAAAACTGTCACCCATCATTGACAATTCAACAATATATTTTTTGCGAATTTACTCTTGCAATTTACAAGATTTTTTGGTACAATTATTGTTGACCGTATATACCCATTTATATGTGTTGAACGGATTATAAAAACGGAGGAAATTTCTGTGGGTATTATTAAAGACAATTCCTTCAAGGAAGTTTGGAAAAAAACCACTGATATATTAGCAAGTCAGCTTTCGCCCATCGCTTATTCTACTTTTATTGAATGCATCACACCCGTTAAGTTTTTCAACGGTAAGGCATTTTTCGTTGTTCCCGCAAATTATCAGCTTGAGGTTATAGAATCTAAATACTATACTCTTATCGGATCTGCTTTAGCAGAAGTTTTAGGCTTTGATGCTATTTTGGAATTTTCAACAGGGGAAGTTGAAGAGGAAACAGAAACGAAAACAAGCATTCCTGAAATAGCTCCGACTGTTTTTTCGGAATATACTTTTGATTCTTACGTTGTCGGCAGTTCTAACCGCTTTGCTTACGCTGCCTGCCAATCTGTTGCAAATACACCTGCCGAATCCTATAACCCTCTCTTTATCTGGGGCGGTTCAGGCTTAGGAAAAACTCATCTTCTTTGGGCTATTCGCCACCAGCTTGCTGAAACACATCCCGAATTTAACATCGTTTATGCAAAAGGCGATGAAATAATCAACGATCTCGTTACAGCAATCGGTGAAAACTCCCGCCGTGCACTTCGTGAAAAGTACAGAAATGCTGACGTTCTTCTTATGGACGATATACAGTTTATTTCAGGTACTGTTTCCACACAAGAAGAAGTCTTTCATATTTTTAATACTCTTTATGAATCTAAAAAGCAAATTATTCTTACGGCTGACCGTCCGCCCAACGAGCTTCATTCTGTAGACGACCGTCTCAGAAGCCGCTTTTTATGGGGTCTTGTCGCTGATATTCAAGCCCCTGACATTGAAACGCGTATGGCTATAGTTCGCCGCAAATCTCAAAACCTTGATATTGCTCTTTCCGATGAAATTATCGAGCTTATTGCTACGAAGCTTAAAAGCAATATACGTCAGCTTGAAGGAGCAGTCAAGAAAATTAAAGCAATGCAGGTGCTTACAGGTGAGCGTCCCACAATGGTTATTGCACAAACTGCCATTAGAGATGCCATAAACGAAGATATACCTGAACCAATTTCTCCTGAAATGGTAATTCAAGAAGTTGCAAAATTCTTCAATCTTACAGCTTCCGACCTTACAGGAAAGAGAAAAACATCAGAAATATCACAAGCACGTCATACTGCAATGTACGTTCTTCGCGAAACAACTCAGCTTTCTTATCCTGATATCGGTAACGCTTTTGGAGGTAAAGACCATACATCCGTACTTTACGCCACAAGACAGGTTGAACAGCATATGCAGCGAGATCAGCATTATAAAAATATAGTAAACGACCTTATTAAGAATATTAAGGAAAGATAAAATTCCCCATATTTCTTAACAAACGCTGTGTAAAAATAAATTGTTTTTCACATATTTCATAAATTTATTTTTTTACAATTATTTACTGTTAGAAAACAATTAAGTTTTTCAAGCTGTTTTCACACGGTTTTTCGTTGATATATGCGAGAAAAACGAAGTTATTCAGTGTTTTCACATCTACTACAACAACTACTTATTTCTAATCTATATCTATTCTTATCTTTTCTGTTCGAAAAGAAATTTCACTCAAGAAAGGAACGAGCTGAATGAAACTTACTTGCCAAAGAAACGATCTTTTGTCTGCCGCTAATTTAGCCGCAACAGCCGTTCTGACAGGAGCTGCAGATGCTGTTTTGGCACATTTCCTGCTCAAAGCGGAAAACCCTTCTCTGACGATCGTCGGATATGATGTTAAAACTGCTTTGATCTGCGAGGTCGACGCTGCCGTAAGCGAAAACGGAGGTATTCTTGTCAATGCAAGAAGCTTTGCCGAAATTATCCGAAAGCTTCCCGATGAACCTGTTTTTATTTCTACTGAAGGAAATAATGTTATTATTCGTTCTTCCATAACGGAATTTAGCCTCTCTGCGCTGGAGGAAAGTCAATATCCTGAGCTTCCTTCCGTTTCTGAAGAAAATAAGATAGTTATGACTCACGGAGAGATGCGTAAGATAATCAATAGAACTGTTTTTGCCGCACTTCAGCTTGACACGGATGAAACGTATACAGGTGTTCTTTTTGAAATAAAGAACGATTTACTTAAAGCTGTTGCGCTTGATAAATATCGTCTTGCCGTAACGTCTGCAAAGCCTGTTTCTATTGAAAAAGGCGAAATAAATTCTTTTATCGTTCCTGTTAAGGCTCTTACAAAGCTTGTTAAGGCTTTCGACGGTCCAGACGATGAGCTTGTTACTATTTATATTAAAGAAAAACAGATAATGTTTAAAACAGGAAATATTACTCTTATTGCAAGGCTTCTTTCAGGAGCTTTCCTTAATTATGAAAATTCAATACCGAAGGAATTTAAGACAACATTCGTTATTGATAGAAAGAGAGTTATTGAAGCTGTTGAAAGAGCTGCTATTTTACTTTCAAAGGAAAAGCAAAAGCCTGTTTTACGTATAACATTTGACGGACCCGTTATGAAAATTACATCTTCTACAAGAGAAGGAAAATTTTATGACGAGGTATCTATTCCTGAAAATGATATTTTCTTGGAAATGGGATTTAACGACAGATTTTTGTATGATGCATTTTCTAATGCTGAAGGAGAGAAAGTAAAAGTTTCTCTTTGTGCGGCACTCTCTCCGATGATTATTACACCTGTTGAAGGAAATGATTATCTTTATCTTGTTTTACCGGCAAGACTTAAATAAAAGATATGAAGAATTTACCGCATAAATGAAAGGCATGAATAAGCTTGATAGCAAAAAGGTTAACGGTAAATAATTTCAGAAATTTAAAAAATGCTTCTGTGGCGCTTTCTGAAGGAGTAAATGTTTTTCTCGGTGAAAACGGAATGGGAAAAACAAATTTACTTGAAGCGCAATGGCTTTTTACAGCGCAAAAAAGCTTTCGTCCTGCTAAAGACAGTGATCTTATAAAAATAGGAGAAGAAAATGCTGAAATTGAGCTTGAATTTTTTGCAGAAAGTAGAATGCAAAATGCTGAAATTGCTCTTTCACGAATTGCTCGAAGAAAGGTTTTTCTAAATGAAATAGAGCAAAAGCCTGCTTCATCGTTTTTTGGTAAAATAAATGCTATTATTTTTTCCCCCGAGCATTTACAGCTTGTTAAGGAAGGTCCTTTTTTAAGAAGAAGATTTCTTGACACGGCAATTTCACAGATAAGTCCAAAATATTATGCTGCATTGGCGCTGTATAAAAAGACGTTGGATCAAAGAAATGCTATTTTGCGTGACGTAAAGAAAAATCATGCTTTTTACGATACTCTTCCTATTTGGAATGAACGACTTGCCTCGGCAGGAGCTGTTTTGATATATTTAAGAAAAGGATATACTGCTTTGCTTTCAAAGCACGCCTGCAAAATATACGACGAGATCAGCTCTCAAAGTGAAAAGCTTTCGATGGAATACGTTTGCTCTGTCGATGACGGTGGTACTTACGAGGATATAAAGGAACGGTTTTTAGATAAGCTTTCGGAGGACAAGACGGTAGAGCTTACTTTACGGACGACCTTGCACGGACCGCATAGAGATGATCTGAGGCTGATGAAAAATGATTTGGAAGCGAAAAGCTATGCATCCCAAGGGCAGCAACGCTCTATTGTTTTAGCTTTAAAGCTTGCGGAGGCTGAAATTCTTTCCTGCGAGGGAAAAAGTCCGATAATTTTATTGGATGACGTTATGAGTGAGCTTGATGCAAAAAGGCGCGAATTTGTTCTTTGTAAAACAGGCGGAAAGCAGGTTATTATTACGGCTTGTGATGAAAAAAGCATAAATACAGGGAAAAATGCTGCTGTTTTTCATATAAAAGATGGTGTTGTGCTTTAAATAAAGAGGAAATATTATGTTTTTACATTTAGGACAGGATACTGTTATAAATGACAGAGAAATAATAGGAATTTTTGATATGGATAAAACCACCATATCAAAGGCAACGAGAAAATTTCTTTCTCAAGCGCAAAAAAATGGGAAGATAAAAGAAGTCAGTTACGAAATACCGAAAACTTTTATTCTTTCTTCAAATAAAAAAAGCGAAACAGTTTATTTATCGCAAATTTCTACTGCTACGCTTTGTAAACGTGCTGAGGATAAGACTCTTGCTTTGTCGGAATAAATAAATGAAAGAGGTTTCATTGAGATATTATGAGCGATATTGAAAACATCAAGGTTGAACAAAAATATGACGAATCGCAAATTCAAGTTCTTGAAGGACTTGAAGCTGTAAGAAAAAGACCGGGTATGTACATCGGTTCTACTTCAGAGCGCGGATTGCATCATCTCGTTTATGAGATAGTTGACAATGCCATTGACGAAGCACTTGCCGGATATTGCCGCAACATCGAGGTTGACCTTCTTCCCGACGGTTCTGTTCAGGTTTCTGACGACGGACGTGGTATTCCCACAGGTAAGCATGCAACAGGCAAGTCGGCTTTAGAGGTAGTTTTTACTATTCTTCACGCAGGCGGTAAGTTTGGCGGCGGTGGATATAAAGTTTCCGGTGGTCTTCACGGCGTCGGTGCTTCTGTTGTTAATGCTCTTTCCGAATGGCTTGAGGTAAATGTTCACGACGGCACACATATACACCATATGAAATTTGAAAGAGGCAACGTTATTGAACCTATAACAGTTATAGGCAATACTGAAAAGACAGGTACTATAATCAGATTTAAGCCTGACCCGAAGATTTTTGAGGTTCTTTTCTTTAATTACGAAACTTTACTTAATAGGCTTCGTGAACAGGCATTCCTTAACGCGGGCGTTGCCATTACGATAAAAGATAAACGCGAGGAAGAAGAAATAAGCGAGCGTCTTTGCTATGAAGGTGGTATTCGCTCTTTCGTCGAATATATAAACAGAAATAAACAGCCAATTCATGAGCAGGTAATATATCTTAGCGGATCTAAGGGTACAAGTATTGCGGAGGTTGCTCTTCAGTATAACGACAGCTACAATGAAAATATTTTATCCTTTGCAAACGATATTGCAACGACCGAAGGCGGTATGCATGAGACAGGATTTAAGTCTGCACTGACTAAGGTTTTGAATGAATATGCCCGTAAGGCAAATATTCTTAAGGAAAATGATGATCCTTTAAAAGGTGAAGATGTCCGTGAAGGTCTTGTAGCGGTTATCAGCGTAAAGCTTGAAGAGGCACAGTTTGAAGGACAGACAAAGACGAAGCTTGGAAATTCTGATATAAGAACACTCGTTGAAACGATGATGAATGACAAGCTGACAACGTTCTTTGATGAAAATCCTGCTATTGCCCGTGAAATAATAGATAAGGCTGTTTCGGCTTCGAGAGCAAGAGAAGCAGCGCGTAAAGCAAGAGAGCTTGCAAGAAGAAAAACAGCTCTTGAATCTGCGGCATTACCCGGTAAGCTTGCAGATTGCCATGAAAGAAATGCTGAGCTGACAGAAATATTTATTGTTGAGGGTGACTCTGCCGGAGGCTCTGCAAAGCAAGGCCGTGAAAGCAGATATCAGGCAATCCTTCCTTTGTGGGGCAAAATGCTAAACGTTGAAAAGGCTCGTTACGATAAGGTTTACGGAAATGACAAGCTTACGCCTGTTATCACAGCGCTTGGCGCCGGAATCGGCCCTGATTTTGATTTGAGCAAGCTTCGTTACGGAAAAGTTATTATTATGGCTGATGCTGACGTCGACGGTGCTCATATCAGAACCCTTTTGCTTACTTTCTTTTTCCGCTTCATGCGTCCTCTTATTGAGCATGGACATATCTATATTGCTCAGCCTCCTCTTTATAAGGTGCATAAAGGCAAGCAGGTGCGCTATGCTTTTTCCGATGAACAGAGAGATGATTATATTGCGGAGCTTGGCGGAAACGCTGATGCTGAAAGATATAAGGGTCTTGGTGAAATGGATCCCGAACAGCTTTGGGAAACTACTATGGACCCCGAAAAGCGAACGCTTTTGCGTGTTTCCATGGATGACGCTGTTGCTGCAGACCAGATATTTACTCTTTTGATGGGTGATAAAGTAGAACCGCGCCGTGAATTTATTGAGCTTAATGCAAAATATGTATCCAATTTGGATATTTAATTATACTGAAAGGAACAAAACGATATGAAAATTGGTGTAATGGTTGACAGCTTCCGTCTCGGATTTCTTGACGGAGTAAAAAAGGCGGCTGAAATTGGTGCTCAGGGACTTCAGGTTTATTCAAGCGGCGATCTTGATCCCGAAAATATGACACCGGGAAAAATTGCAGAGTATAAAAAAGCTGTTGCAGACAGCGGTCTTGTAATCTCCGCTATTTGCGGCGACCTTGGCGGTCACGGCTTTGCAAGAGCTGAAGATAATATTTGGAAGATAGAGAAGTCAAAGAGAATCGTTGATCTTGCTCTTTCTCTCGGAAGCAATATCATCACAACACACATTGGCTGTGTTCCTGCTGACGAGAATTCCGAAACACGTAAAATTATGGCTGCGGCTTGCCAGGAGCTTGGTGAATATGCAGAAAAGATGGGTGCTAAATTTGCAATTGAAACAGGTCCTGAACCTGCTGCTGTTCTTCGCGGCTTCCTTGATAGCCTTAGTACAGACGGCATCGGCGTAAACTTCGACCCTGCAAACCTTGTTATGGTTATCGGCGAAGATCCCAGCGAATCTGTTAAGATTCTCGGTAAATATATTTACCATACACACGCAAAAGACGGTATCATGCTCCAGAAGACAACGGCTGAGCGTATTTACGGATTCTTTGCGGACGGCGGTATCGAGGATATGCGCATGAGCGATTACTTTATCGAAGTTCCTCTCGGTGAAGGCAAGGTTGATTTCGACAGATATCTTCCTGCTCTTGCTTCCACAGGTTTCGACGGATTTTTGACGATTGAACGTGAAGTTGGCGAAAATCCTGAGGCTGATATTCGTATGGCTGTTGATTTCCTTAAGAAAAGGATATAAAAATGGATTATTTTGCGCCGTCTTTAGCGCGGCTTATAGATGAATTCAACAAGCTTCCATCAATAGGAAAAAAAAGTGCGCAAAGACTTGCTTTTCATCTTCTTAACCGTTCGGAAAAAGAGGTTGAACAGTTTGCGCAGGCTATTTTGGAGGCGAAGAAAAATATTCGTCGCTGTTCGCAGTGCTTTTCTCTCACAGATAGTGAGGTTTGCCCCATTTGCGCAAGCACAAAGCGTGATCGTACCATAATATGTGTCGTTGAGGATGCAAAAAGCTTGATAGCTATTGAGCGTACTCACGAATATAAGGGGCTTTATCACGTTTTGGGCGGATGTATTTCGCCAATGGATGGCATTTCCCCCGAGGATCTGACAATAAAGGAGCTTTTACAGCGTATTTCTACAGGAGAAGCTAAGGAAGTTCTGATTGCCACAGGGTCAAGCGTTGAAGGAGAAGCGACGGCGATGTATCTGGCAAAGCTGATAAAGGCTTTCGGTGTGAAGGTATCAAGATTGGCTTACGGAATACCCGTTGGCGGAGACCTTGAATATGCCGACGAAGTGACACTTCTTCGCGCAATTGAAGGAAGACGAGAAATGTAATACCATAAGCGGTTTAATTTTATATTAGACCGCTTTTTGTTTCACGTGAAACTTTTTATTTTTATTTTTTCCTCTTGCAAATACAATGTATTTATTGTATAATATAACAAACTAAAAAAGGAGAACACAACAATGAAAAAAGTATTATCCCTCATCCTCGCGATTGCAATGCTCATGACACTTTGTGTCGGTTTTGGCGGCAGCGCAGAAGCAAAGAATCTTCTTCCTTTGGACGAAGAATACTCAGACAAAATTATTAACGATGCAGGCTCTTGGGCTTACATTCGGTCCTCTCCCCACTTTAAATACCAAACACCCTGTATGGGTAGCTGGATCGACAGTAAGAATGCTGGTGAAATAGGTTTCCCGTCTGAATACATAAATTTCGACACAGAAACGGTTAAATTCGGATCGAAGTCCATTATGCTCAAAATTCCCAGCAAAACTGAACCACATATAATGGCTTTCGTTGCTTGCCCCGGAGACCTTTTTGAAGCAGGAAAGACTTATACTTTCCAAGCGTATGTTAAAACAAATAAGATACTTGGTCAGCTCGGAGCACAAATCACTGTAGAAGTTAAAAATAAAGATCATGCCACCATAGACTCATTGCCGGTGTTCGGCGAACTGCTTACAGGTACAAAGGATTGGACGCTTTTATCTACCACCTTTACAATGCCCAAGAGCGATGAAGAACTTCTTGTTAATTTCAACTGCCAGATTTGGAATTGTATGTCCGGTACGGCGTGGTTTGACGGCCTTGCAGTTGTTGAAGGCAACACGCCTGTAGATTATACAAGCCTTGCACCTATCGTAGTTGCAGGCAAGACTGAAGAACCCACTCCTGCTCCTACAGCAGAGCCTACTGCGGCACCGACTCAAGCTCCTGATAAGCCTTCTACCTGGGCAGCTGAAGAAATAGCTAAGGCTCTTGAAGCAGGTCTTGTTCCCGACCATATAAATAGCAAATATCAGGCAGATATCACAAGAAGCGATTTCTGCGATCTTATCATCAAGATGATTGAAAAGAAGAGCGGCAAAGCTATCGCTGACGTGATCGCAGGCTATGCAGATGCAAAGGCTGACGTATCCTTCCCCGATACAGATAGCGCAAACGTAATTGCAGCAGCAAAGCTCGGTATCGTAAACGGCAGATCCAGCGGAGCATTCGATCCTTCTGCAAACATCACAAGACAGGAAGCTGCGAAGATGCTTGCACTTGCAGCAAAGGTACTTGGCGCTGACATCACGGCAAGCGAAGTAGCATTCGCAGACGCAGACGATATCTATGCATGGGCTAAAGAATTTATTTACTATGTAAATACGATAGGTGTAATGAACGGCACAAGCACAACAACACCTCCCAATTTCAGCCCCCTTCGCACATACACAAGAGAGCAGTCTATCCTTACGGTATACAGACTTTTCAATTATAAGGAAGAGCCTGCGGAATATGTACCGCGTCTTTCCAAAATAGAAAAGGAGCTTGGACTTGATCCTTACGTTCCTTCTTATACGGTAGAAACTCCCGGACTTATCGTTAAGGGAACAAAAGCTTATCTCAACGGTGAAGAATTTGCTGAAATCGGTGTAAATTTCTTCGGCGGATTTCTTCGCGCTTTTGAAAACAACAGCTCGGCAGAGTATGAAAGAATTTTCAAGCTGTTTAATGAATACGGAATCAAGTATTGCCGCGTAAATATGGGTATGTTCTGGCCCATAAACTATGATCAGTGGGAAGCAAATAAGGTCAAATACATTAAAATAATGGACGACTTCGTTGCGGCGGCTGAAAAATATGAGATCGGTATTATCGGCTCCATGTTCTGGAACGTAACAGGTATCAACTATCACTTTGACGAGCATTGTGCCGCTTGGTGGGATACCTCCAGCAAAACATATGAATATATGCTTGATTACACAGAGCTTTTAGTTCTTCGTTACAATCAGAGCCCGTCCATCTGGGGCTGGGAATTCGGTAACGAGATGAATCTTCATTTTGATATTCCCGGTGCTGTCGGCGAAGTAAATTGGGAGCCCACAGGATCGTTGGAAAAGGACGTGCTCGGTCAGCTCGTTGAAAAAACACTTGACGACGTTTGGTATTCCGCAGATATGGTGCCGACGATGCAGGCGTGGGCTGAGCTTGTCGACGAGCTTGAGCCTTACGGCAGAGTTATAACGACGGGCAACGGCTGTCCCAGACCGAGCCAGTGGAATCAGTGGTACTACGGCGGTAGCTGGAGCATGGACACCGAAGAGGAATATAAGGAGATATCAGGATTTTTGACACCTGCTCCCTTTAACGCTGAAAGCGCACATATTTACGATTTTGGTGACAGATTCTTTGATCCCTCCTATGACACGATGATCGCTACTTACCAGAGAATATGCAACGAGCGCGGACAGGTATATTTTATCGGCGAATTTAACGGACTTAACGTTGCTGATTCAAAGACGACGATAGATGCTATCGTTAAGTATAATGTTCCTATTTCCTGTGTTTGGGCAATCGGCGACGTTGAATATTCTTTGGATAAAGAGCCTGATGCAAGAGAAGAAGTTTTTTCTTATATCAAGCAGGCAAATGAACAGATGAGAGCTAAATAATACGGTGAAAGGGTGTGCAAGAAATTGCACGCCCTTTTTGATAAAATAAAATGGTTTACAGGCATTGCAATCACAATGCTTTTTATGGTGGAAAGAAAACGGCAAAAGCCAAAAAGGATACAAAAAAGGAAAAACTCCAAAAATATTTTGTTATTTACAAAAAAAGTATTGACAAATTAAAACATTTATGTTATTCTAACATCAGAAAGAAAGTGTAACCAATGGTTTATTAAATGTGTAATACAATAGAGGAGGTAAAAATGAAAAGAAAAATTATTTTTGTTTTAACATCGATTTTTGTTGTTTTGCTTTTTTTGACATCAGCTTGTGCCGCAAAAAACGATCAAATAAAAAGTTTTGGTAATGAACCAGAGCAAGAGGTCATGGATGCTGTTATTGAAGAATTTCCTAATAAAGTAGATGAAAATTTGACAAAAGACAATCTGGTAAAAATTTATGCTCTCGAATACGATATTTGCGATTTTGATAAGACGGCAGAGAATATGGCGAAGGCGAAAAGGTTAAAAGACATTCTTTCAGGTGACTATTCATGGATAGTAATTTTTACACGGAAAAATGATCTTCCTGAAAACTCGCTGATTACGAGCGCTGCAATATGTTCAGTAGGTAAAGGAATGACTGTAAGCGAATATGAAGCGGCATGTAAGCATTATGGAGCGGAGATAGACGAAACATTTAAAGCGAGCCTTGCGGAGGAAGAAGGAAAATGGGTCACACACGCTCTGCGTTCAACTACCGAATTTGAATTAAAAATGCTTGATAAAGAAGAAGCTTACAAGCTTTTTAAAGAAAAAGGTGTAACGCCTGTAAAAAACGGTGACGAGATCGTGGTTGCATCCTCTGTTTTATTGAGCGGAATGAAGTTTATTTGTACGCAGGCAGAGGACGGAAAAGAATATGTTATAACCGACGCACCTATTTGGTATGGCGAATACTTTAAAGAGGGCGAGCTTTACGAATTGACCGACTTTTTCCAGAGGCAAAAAGCTTTTTATGAGTATGAAAAGTCTGTTACGCCTATAGATGGAAAAAATGAGAACGGAGAAGAAGTTTACGGCGGAGTATATTAAAACTGAATAAACATCGACATTGTTTCACGTGGAACGACATTTTTTGAAAAGTTTCACGTGAAACTTTATATTTATGACAGTTTTTAAAAACTTTTTCTTTACTTTTTGCAAAAAAAGTGATAAAATAAAAGAATGGATATTCATGCACCGTTCATTTTTTTGATAAGAGGAAAAAACGGTGTTATATCGAATAAATTTTGTACCGATCAAGGAGGAAAAACCATGGCAAGAAAGTTAAAAACCATGGACGGAAACACAGCTGCGGCTCATGCGGCGTATGCATTTACTGACGTTGCGGCTATTTATCCTATCACACCGTCATCCGTAATGGCGGAACTTGCTGACAAGTGGTCGGCAGATGATCGTAAAAACATTTTCGGTCAGCATGTTAAGGTTGCGGAAATGCAGTCTGAAGCAGGCGCGGCAGGTGCTGTTCACGGCTCTCTCGCGGCAGGCGCTTTGACAACGACATTTACTGCATCTCAGGGCCTTTTGCTCATGATCCCCAATATGTATAAGATCGCCGGCGAGCTTCTTCCGGGCGTTATTCACGTATCTGCCCGTGCTCTCGCAAGCCACGCTCTTTCCATTTTCGGCGACCATTCCGACGTTATGGCTTGCCGTCAGACAGGCTTTGCAATGCTTTGCGCAAACAACGTTCAGGAAGTTATGGACCTCGCTGCTGTAGCGCATCTTTCCGCTATCAAGAGCAGAGTGCCCTTCCTTCACTTCTTCGACGGCTTCAGAACTTCTCACGAAATTCAGAAGATCGAAACTTGGGATTATGAAGATCTCAAGGGACTTGTTGATATGGATGCTGTCAACGAATTCAGAGCTCGCGCTCTTAACCCCGAGCACCCCGTTCTTCGCGGTACTGCTCAGAACCCCGATATATTCTTCCAGGCTCGTGAAGCTTCCAACGGCTATTACAATGCTGTTCCCACAGTTGTTGAAGATTATATGAAGAAGGTTTCTGCCCTTGCAGGCAAAAACTACGGCTTGTTTGATTACTATGGCGCAGAGGATGCTGAGCGCGTTATCATCGCTATGGGCTCCGTTTGCGATACTATCGAAGAAGTTATTGATTACATGAATGCTGCAGGCGAAAAGGTTGGTCTTGTTAAGGTAAGACTTTACCGTCCGTTCGTTGCCGATAAGTTTGTTGCGGCTCTTCCGAAGACAGTCAAGAAGATCGCTGTTATGGACAGAACCAAGGAACCGGGCGCTCTCGGCGAGCCTCTTTACCTCGACGTATGTGCGGCTTTGGCTTCCAAGGGTGTTCAGGCTACAGTTGTCGGCGGCAGATACGGTCTTGGCTCTAAGGACACACCGCCTCGTGATATTTTTGCCGTTTATGCAAATCTTAATGCTGACGCTCCCAAGAACAACTTCACGGTTGGTATTGAAGACGACGTTACAAACCTTTCTCTCCCCGTATGCGAAGCTCCCGATACAGCAGATGCTTCTACTGTTGCTTGCAAGTTCTGGGGTCTTGGCTCTGACGGTACTGTTGGTGCTAACAAAAACTCCATCAAGATCATCGGTGACCATACAGATAAAAAGGTTCAGGCTTATTTCGCTTATGACTCCAAAAAGTCCGGCGGTGTAACGATCTCTCACCTTCGTTTCGGCGATAAGCCCATCCGTTCCACATATTTCGTTGCAAAGGCTAACTTTGTTGCTTGCCATAATCCTTCTTACGTTGGCAAGTATGATATGACTGCCGATATTAAACCCGGCGGTACTTTCCTTCTCAACTGCCCGTGGACAGCTGAAGAAATGGAAGAAAAGCTTCCCGCAAAGATGAAACGTGACCTCGCTACAAAGAATGCGAAGTTCTATATCGTTGACGCGACTGCTATTGCTAAGGAGATCGGTCTCGGAAACAGAACTAACATGATCCTTCAGGCTGCTTTCTTCAATCTTTCCAAGATCATCCCCATTGATGATGCTGTTAAGTATATGAAGGACGCTATCGTTACATCCTATGGTAAGAAGGGTGAAAAGGTAGTTGCCATGAACCATGCGGCTGTTGATCGCGGCATCCAGAGCGTTGTTGAGATCGAAGTTCCCGCATCTTGGGCTAATGCAGAAGAAACAGTTGCTCCCGTTGTTGCTACAGGCAGCAGAAAGGATCTCGTTGATTTTGTAAATAATATTCAGATCCCCGTTAATAATCAGGCCGGCGATAAGCTTCCCGTTTCCACATTTGTTCCCGTTGCTGACGGTACATCTCCCCAGGGCTCTGCCGCTTACGAAAAGCGCGGTATTGCTGTTGACGTTCCCATGTGGATTCCCGAAAACTGCATCCAGTGCAACCAGTGCTCACTCGTATGTCCGCACGCTGTTATCCGTCCCGTCGTTATGGACGAGGCTGAAGCTGCAAAGGCACCCGAAGGCATGGCATCTAAAAAGATGGTCGGTAAGGGTTGTGAAAACTACAAGTTTGCTATGACTGTATCTGTTCTCGACTGTACAGGTTGCGGCTCTTGCGCAAACATCTGCCCTGCAAAGGAAAAGGCTCTCGTTATGAAGCCGCTTGACAGCCAGCGCGACAAGCAGGCAGGCTTTGACTTCGGTGTTGCTGAAGTTGCTGCGAAGGAAGTTCCCTTTGCTGAAGCTACAGTTAAGGGCTCTCAGTTCAAGCAGCCTCTTCTTGAGTTCTCCGGCGCTTGCGCAGGCTGCGGCGAAACACCTTATGCAAAGCTTGTTACACAGCTTTTCGGCGACAGAATGATCATCGCCAACGCTACGGGTTGTTCATCCATTTGGGGCGGATCTGCTCCCTCTACTCCTTATACAGTAAATAAACAGGGTCACGGTCCTGCTTGGGCTAACTCCTTGTTCGAAGATAACGCAGAATTCGGTTACGGTATTAACCTTGCTGTAAGTCAGCGCCGTGACAAGATCGCAGAAGCTGCTGCAAAGATTGCTTCTGCTGAAATCGCTGACGCTCCCGCATTTGTTGCTGAGCTTCAGGCTGCTGCTAAGGAATGGCTTGAAGGCAAGGATAATGCTGCTGCATCTAAGGCTGCAGCTCCCAAGCTTCTTGAAGCGGCTAAGGCTGCTAAGGCTCAGTGCGGCACTTGTGGCTGTGAATGGGATGCTCTCTATGACATCATCATTGATGGTGCAGATATGCTCGTTAAGAAGTCCGTTTGGATCTTCGGTGGCGACGGCTGGGCTTATGATATCGGCTTTGGCGGTCTTGACCACGTTATCGCTTCCGGCGAAGACGTAAATATTCTTGTATTCGATACAGAAGTTTACTCTAACACAGGTGGACAGGCTTCCAAGTCCACACCTATCGGCTCTGTTGCTCAGTTTGCCGCATCAGGTAAGGGTGTTAAGAAGAAGGATCTCGGCGCAATCGCTATGTCTTACGGTTACGTATACGTTGCTCAGATTGCTATGGGCGCTGACTACAACCAGACAGTTAAGGCTCTTGCTGAAGCTGAAAGCTATAAGGGTCCCTCCATCATCATCGCTTACGCTCCGTGTATCAACCACGGTATCAAGACAGGTATGGGCACATCCATGGCTGAAACAAAGGCAGCAGTTGCCGCAGGCTACTGGCATATGTATCGCTTCGATCCTCGCCTTGCTGCAGAAGGAAAGAATCCGTTTACTCTTGATTCCAAGGCTCCGTCTGCTTCTTACGCTGACTTTATTATGAATGAAGTTCGTTATAATTCTCTTACAAGAAGCTTCCCCGAACGTGCAAAGACTCTCTTTGCTGAGGCTGAAGTTGTTGCTAAGGAGAAGTACGAGAAGTACGAGCGTCTTGCAAACGCTGACCAGCAGTAAATTTTAAATTGCGTGTCCCGAATTATGCGTTCGGGACACGTTCTTTATGAAAAAAATAGATATTCGTTAAAAAATACTCTGTAGAAAGAAATTAAGTGACTTATGGAAAAAGAGAAAAAGTTTGATAAGCTTGATTTGCAAGTAATTTTACAGTATAATATATGTATTATATTATATATTATATAAAGAAGGATATCTATGACTTCGCGACAGGTAGTTTATAAAACGATTGAATTTGATAAGCCGCCGAGAGTGCCGCAAAATTTATGGCCTTTGCCGTGGGCGGGAAACAATTATCCAAAAGAGCTTGAAAGGATAAATAAGGATTTTCCAACAGATATTACCTTTGTTTATGGGTTTTATAAACAACAGCCTAAGACCGTTGGCGAAAGGTTCGAGATTGGAGAATATATCGACGAGTGGGGCTGTAAGTTTACGAATATTCAGCGTGGCATAGTTGGTGAAATAAAGGATGCAATCGTTGATGAGGACGATCTTGATTGGACTGATACTTCACATGTGCATTTTCCGAAGGAGCTTTTGACGCTGGACGTTGATATGATAAACAGACAATGCAGAGAAAGTGAACTGTTTACCATTGCGGAAGCCTTGCCGCGGCCGTTTGAACAACTGCAATTTATAAGAAAAACCGAACAGCTTTATATGGATCTTGCCGATCCAACGGAGGGGTTTTTAAAATTTGTAGCTAAAATGCACGAATTTTATTGCGAGCTTTGTGAGGTTTGGGCGAAAACAGATGTCGATGCATTGCAGATAATGGACGATTGGGGCTCACAAAATACGCTGCTGATAAATCCTAAAACGTGGGTAGAGATTTTTAAGCCAATGTATAAGGATTATTGTGATATAGCGCGGCGACGCTTTTTTTACATAAATATTGCTTTGCGTTATATTTTCCATAAATTTATCGCACATTTCACTTTGCGGATGAAGCCAATAAAATTCCCAAAGACCGTAGGGAGGCGTTTTATAGCTGTTTTTGACGTTGACAGGGATAAAAGCAACGGTATCGGGTGTCAAATTATACTCGGTGTCCTCAATTTGTAAAAGACCGCGCCCGCCGACGGTGTATATAATAAGCGCAATGTGATGGCCGTCGGGGCGGAAAATGCTGTATTTATCGTTGCATTTGTGCCGGCCAACGGACTCCAACGTAAACAAACCGTTACAGGTGCTTGGTGCAGAAGATAGCCGCACTTGACCGAAATCTCCGTTTACACTATATATAAGCCCTCCTAAAAAATTGAAATATTGTAGAAAATGAGAAGAAAATGAAAAAACTCTTGACAAGATAAAAAAGAATATGCTATAATTATAGTAAATAAAAGATAATTATTTGAAAAATGGAAGAATAACGTTGAGTAGAATTAAAAAGAAAGGAATGAGCCGTATGACTGTTTATGCAGAAACTACGCAACCGACGTGGATGGTAATGTAAACAAGAAAATAAAATAATTAAGAAAAGAAGGTAAATTAAATGAAAAAAAGCAAACTTATAAAAAAATTTTCAATAATTCTCGGTTTAATTTTACTCTTTACTTCTTGTTTAAGTGTAAACGCACATGAGATTACCCCCGGACCATATAGATGGGGGGACACACGGTATTCAAATGGAGTACGTCATTGTTACTTGTTGACAAATGCTGATTATTTGAGTAGCATTAACAGTGCAAGATATCAATCGGCTATATCCCACTGGAATTCTTTTTCGAATAATAAAGTTGTTATGATAGATACTGCATTTGGAAGCTCAAAAGTTGATTTTGTAACACCTAATGCATCTATTTGGGAACAATACTTTGACGATGCAACGGCAGCAATAACTTGTGCGAAAAATGCAGCTGGACAATATCCATTCAATAATCCGTATGGTTCCTCGGGATTTAATTCAGGAATAATAGTTTCTGCACAAATATTGGTAAATCCATCTACAGTTACATATAGTACCATGTTTAAGCAAGATTATTTAATTAGGCATGAGTTGGGACACGTTATGGGACTGGGTCACCCACCAACAAATGTTGTATCTTTAATGTATCCGTATATAAACAGTGCGCCTTACAATACGGTGCAGACACATGACATAAGTGACTTAAATTTGTTTTATCCAAATTAAATAAAGAAAGGAAAAGAAATTATGAAAAAGAAAAATAGCATAAGTTTTTTAGCGTTGATACTTATGGTCTTATCCTTGACAGGATGCATATCTGGTTATAATGCGCAAGGAGCCAATGTAGAAATTGAATTTGGAAAATACACAGATAAAAATGGAGAGAAAATTATGCTTTCCGACTCAATAACTGCGTGGTCAGTTTTAGTGACAGAGCCCGGACTTGACGGCTTGGTGCAGCTATGTGATGCTGCGGTCAGCGGCAGAATTACAAAGATTGAGGAAGTGGAAAAATCATTTTCCATAAATCCGCAGTTGGATGAAAAGGTGCTTGGCGAGGGCAAAACGCCGTCCATGACCTTTACTATGTATACGGTTGAGGTTGACAATTACCTTATAGGTGATGGCGAAAACGAAATCACGGTACAAATCAGTGGCGGACTTGACGAAAGCGTTACAAAGCCCCTTAACAAGTGCGGTGTAGTTTTGTTTTTATCCGATACGAGATATGGCTATTACAAAGGTTTTATGTATGAGCACGGCATAATGCTGAAGCACAGCGACGGCACGCTTTATTCGCTTTCGAATGCGGAAACATTGGCTGTTTATGACGGCAAAACGGAAGCAGAGCTTATAGAGGACGTAAAAGCTTTGGCGGAAAAGTATGGAAGAAATTAAATTATTGAATTTTCAGCAAGAGGGCGGCTTATTTTAAGCCGTCTTCTTTTTATAAGCTGCAAGCTTAATATCAAAAAATTGATATATTATCATATTGACGGCAGATTCCCAACAAAAATGTCAAAAAATTAACAAAACAACGAGGTCAAAGGACTTCGCTGTTTTGTTAAATATACTGCTTGATTATTTGCGCAAGCCCTCTTTTGTAAAGGCTTTACTTAATGCGATTTCCGTGAAAGCAATTGAAGAAATTAAAATTACCGTTTGTATTGATACAAGGATAATCGTTAAAATATCCAAAGCTTCTTCTGATGCACGGTAAAGGGGTACGTGTGCAAGCACGGTCGAGGGAAGCATGACTAAGCCGACGAAAAACCAAAGCTTGCCGCAAAATACATGGGCAAAATTCCATGTATCCTTGTTTTTCATGGACCGTTTTGTGCGGTAGCCTACGAATGGGTTTATCTCTGTCGGCGTGCGCTTCCACATTAAAAAACCTGCGATAAGCATTATAAAAGGAATAAGTATATTGCAAAGAAAAATAATCCAAAACATATGCGTTACCTTTCAAAAGACTATTGTGCTTTTGTATAAAACCAGATTACGCCCGAGCGGTGAGGCAAAACATCGCTGAAGCCCTCTTTGGCAAGGCGTGCGCCGCTTACGGAGAAGGAGCGTTTGCCAAGCTCATCGGTAAAAGTATAGGTTTTGGCTGTGTCAATATGCAAATTTGTCAGCGTGATACGCTCGTGAGCAACGCGGACATTGCGTATGATTTGGATAAAGCCCTCGTCATCGCCGTCAAACTGCATGGCGTACCAATCGGAGGTGTCCTTGCGGCATTCCGTAAGGGGATAATAGTCGCACGTGAGCTCAAGCTGTGCGGCGCGGCGCCAAACGGGATGAAATCTGCGGCCGACGGCGTAAATTTCGTCGCCGTGGTAATATTCAATCATGGACGTGAGCACAGGGGCGAGGGCATTGTGATAGCCGAAATCGTCAATACCGTGGGGTTGACCATTGTATTCGCCGTTTGGCTCGTCCCAATTATAGTTGTGGGCGCGGAAATAGGGAATCCATTCAAACATTTCGCGGTGCTGCTTTTGCTTGATGTAATGGTCACCGTAGCCGACATCTGTATAGTGGAGCGGCACGGCGCGGCGCATGGTTTCGGGGTCGTTGCGTCTGCCGCCGGAAGCGCAGGAATCTATCCAAAGGCCGGGGTTGCGCATGAGAAGCGTGTCCCAAAATCTGTAGTAGCCTTGAATGTGCAGATTTTCCAAAAGACCCTCGCGATCGGGCTCGGCATTTTCAGCCCAATAGGGCGCAGGACATGTGTTGAAATCCTGACGGTAAATTTTTACGCCCGCTTCCTTGATTATGCCGTCAAAGGTTTCGATTGCCCAATCAACGGCGGCGGGGTTTGCATAGTTGAGCAAAGCGTCGCGCGGCTCATCGCTGTCGTCCTTGCGGAAAAGGAGCAAATCGGGGCGCTCATTCCAAAGCTGAGTGTTCGGAAAGACGCGCTCGGGCTCAAACCATAAAAGCAGGTCAATGCCCTCGGCGGCGCATTTTTCGCCGACGGCGTGCATACCGTTCGGAAAATGCTCGGGATTGCAATGCCATGTGCCTGTGCCGGGCCAAAAGTTGTTGCAGGGATACCAGCCCGCATCAATCCACCATATGTCGGGACGCAATCCGCCTTTAATATATGTATCAATGGCGCTGATTTGATTTTTCTCCGTAACGCCGCAAAATTCGGGCAGACCGTCAATCATCCATGTGTGCAAAACGAGCTTCGGCGCAAGAGGCTGACCGTTTTCGCGCGGCATAAAATGGTCAATATAAAAGGAGCGCCACAAATTTCTGCCGCGAGCATCGTCGCCGCTGTAGGCTTGCAGAGTGAGGCGCGGTGAGCGAACCGTTTCACCGCTTTTTAAATAGGAGCGAAAGCTTGCCTGTCCTGCCGTAAGGCGCACATTTTCCACGCCGTCAATGCTTTCGGCCTTGACGTCCAAGCGCCATGTGCCCGACCAACCGACGGCGATGTTTACGCCGCCGCCCTCGCCCAAAAGGCGCATATATGGGAAAGCGCCGTTGCAGGGAGTACCGTCGCCACAGGGCATTTTCGTAATTGTGTCGGCTGTGACGGTATCTGTCTGCCATTCGTAGCCGTCGGGACGGCATGTATCGCCGTTGCCGTGATAAAGGCAGGGCGAAGGGCAGGGAACGGACAAGTCAATATGCCAATCGGAGATAACGGGCGAGTTTTCGCCGCTGTTATTGGAAATGTACATGACCCATTCCACGACGGGATAATCGGAAAATTCGGTACATTCGACGGTTATATCAAGCCCCTCGGGAGTTTTTGCGGTTATGGAGGTTTCCGTAATGCATGCATCAATGCGGCGGCGCTTTACCTTAGGTGAAAAAGCGTCGGGAATGCCGCGGTACACAGTGCCGCCGACGGAGAAAGTCACGGGCGCTGCAGCAGGGGTAGTATAGGGATGAAGATTAAGAAGCAAAGCCATATCTTGGTATGTTGTTTTCATATAACTCACCAATCCTTTTTATTAAATGATTTACTTTACTATATCACAAATTGCATGATATTTCAAGGGGTTATGAAAATATTTTATATTAAGTATTGACGCGGTGTATATTATTTGTTATACTATATGTACCTTATTATATAGGAGGAAAAAAGAAATGGTACTTTTATCAATTGAAAATATTCCGGGAAAAAGCTATTCTGCCATCGGTATGGTTAAGGGCTGTGTTGTTCAGTCTAAAAATATCGGCCGTGACCTTGCGGCAAGTTTTAAAACAATAGTCGGCGGTGAGCTTGCGGGCTACACTGAAATGATGAACGAGGCGCGAGCCATTGCGACAAGAAGAATGATAGACGAAGCGGAAGCTCTCGGCGCCGATGCCGTTATAGGTGTGCGCTATGCATCGTCTGCAATTATGCAGGGTGCGGCTGAGGTTCTCGCTTATGGAACAGCGGTTAAACTTATATAAACGCTGAAATAATTATAAAAGGAACGTATGCAAACAAGTTGAAGTCGAAAAGACTTGAAGATTTTGTATAAGAAATGAGAAAAGGCTATATATAATATGTATATATTTATATATATATTATATATAGCTCTATATTTTGGGCTGTATTTTGAGATGATAACCAATATATAGGAGTGGGAGAAAAAAGGGGAAAAAAGATAAAAAAAGATGAAAAAAGGTATTGACAAAGGGGAAAAAGTGTGATAGAATATGCAAGCCGTTTGGGAAACGGGCGCTGAGCGAAAGCTCAGAAAAAAGTTTAAAAAAGTTAAAAAAACTTTAAAAAAGTGCTTGACAAAGGCGAAAGAGTGTGATATAATAATCAGGCTGTCGCAAAAAGAGCACAGCGAGCAGAAAAGCTCGAAAGAAAAAAGTTTGAAAAAACTTAAAAAACTTTGAAAAAAGTGCTTGACAAACGCCTCGAAGTGTGGTATAATAAAATTCCGCCGACGAGGAAAGCGAGACGGCGAACATCGATCCTTGAAAATTAAACA
>SVND01000038.1 GCA_015067075.1 Oscillospiraceae bacterium | reverse complement strand
AGAAAAGTTTTTTCCCGAAAAAAATAGTTTATAAATAGGGAAGTGCGGGGTTACGCATCCTCAAGGCGAAGATGCAATAAAACCTCCTCTGACGAGAAAGTTACACACAGGGAAGAAACCCTGCTATTTTTTGTTTGACGAACGCAGTTCGGCCCTACTTTGGTTACAAAACAATAGCTGTCACCGAAGTGACAGCTATTGCAGGAGAAATGCGTACTTTTTACGCAAAAAGCATTATTCACTTATTACAGAGCATTGAAAAGTCTGTAAACTGTAAGGATAGACTGTTCTCTCGTGTATGTACGAAGGGGGCTGAAGTTGGGAGGTGTTGTTGTAGATGTGCCGTTCATTACACCTATCGTATTTACATAGTAAATAAATTCCTTTGCCCATGCATAGATATCGTCTGCGTCTGCGAAGGCTACTTCGTTTGCTGTGATGTCAGCGCCAAGTACCTTTGCCGCAAGTGCAAGCATCTTTGCTGCTTCCTGTCTTGTGATGTTTGCCGTGGGATCGAATGCACCGCTTGCTCTGCCGTTTACGATACCAAGCTTTGCTGCTGCGATTACGTTTGCGCTATCTGTATCGGGGAAGGAAACGTCAGACTTTGCATCTGCATAGCCTGCGATAACGTCTGCGATAGCTTTGCCGCTCTTTTTCTCGATCATCTTGATGATAAGATCGCAGAAATCACTTCTTGTGATATCCGTTGTGTAATTGCTGTTTACGTGAGCGGGAACAAGGTCAGCTTCGAGAGCCTTGATTATCTCTTCCTTTGCCCATGCAGAAGGCTCGCCGTTAAGTGTGGGACCTGCAGGTGTGGGATCAGCAGGCTTTGCAACAACGGGAGCGATGCTTTCATAGTCGGCAACAGGTGTATCACCTTCAACGAGTGCAAGACCGTCGAACCACGCAGAACCTGCCATGATTGCCCAAGAGCTGCAAATAAGCTGAACGATAGCGTTCTGCTTAAGCTCAGGCATAGTAAATGTAACGCTTATGAGTGTCCAATTTTTTGTACCTGTGACAAACTCGGAGGAAACTTCGGTCCATCCTTCAACTGCAGAGTGGTCGTAGTTTGCAATGCCGACACCGACTCTTGCGCCTTCAGAAGCGAGAAGCTTATTAGTCTTGATGTAAGCTTGGAATGTATATGTTTTGCCTGCTTCAAGAAGCGAGGAGTCGAAATAAACGCCTGTCATCATGTGAGTCATTGTTTTACCGGCACAAATAAGAGCAATGGAACGAGTACCGTACTTGTATGTTTCGGTGTCGAAATAGAGGTTTTGATCCTGAGTCCAACCTTCAGGAGCGTTAGCATAGTTTACCCAGCTACCGAAAGCGGGAACACCGTATGCACCTTCAGGACTGAAGTCTGGCATATAAGCCGATGCATTGATGGGCACACCCGATTCATCATCGATGGGCATAAGGTTTTTCACTTCTGCACTTGAGCCGAAGCCGACACAAAGTGTCATGAGCATTGCGATCGCGAGGAACATTGATACGAGTTTTTTCATTGTTTTTTTCTCCTTTTCTTTTGATTTGATTACATTATACATTATTTAATTGCGTTTGTCAAGCACTAATTTGGCGGTTTTGTTCAAATTGGATAAAAATATAGCACATATAAATAGCGGAAATAGGAAAACTTGCTATTTATATGTGCTTAACAATAGGCAATATTAATTCAAATTGAAATCAACGTATATGGGGCAATGATCGGAAGCTTTCCAAACATCTTTTGTTCTTATGATACGGTGTAAAACAAAGTCAACACTTTTATTGCCAAAAACATGGTCGATGCTTAGTCCTTTTCCTGCTTTTGTGCCATAAGCAAAGCTGGTTGCGTATCCTGTTGTACTGGCAACTCGTGATGAATGCTCTGCATCAAAAAATCCTGCAGAAATAATATTCTTATAAGGTTCACTGTTACTATTGAAATTATGGTCACCTGAAATCATAATAGCGATATCGCCAAATTCATTAACGATTTCGTTTATTATCTCAAGAGTTTGCGCAACATTATCGAGCTTCCAGGCATCTGCTGTTGCAACGAGTTGCTCGCTTGTATAATCTTCGAAGCCGTCATATTTATTGGAGCAAACGGCTCCGTGAAAATTGATAAGTGCAAATCTCTTGCCATTATTGTCTTCAAAAATTGCCCAATTGAGCGATTTTGTATTTGTACCTGTATATCTTCCGCGAAGCCATACAAGGTCTGATTTAAGGCATTTGAATACATTTGTGTTATAAATTATGGGGGTGTAGTTAAGTGTTTTACCGTTTGCGTGATATTCATTGGTGAAAGCATAAAAGTCGGGGAGTGCAGACAAAACTTTTTTATGCACATTTGCTTTACATTCCTGAAGCCCCATGATATCAGGCATAAAGCGCTCAATAATATCAATGCATTCGACTTCACCGTTGACATCTTCACTGACAAGACAGCCAAGATTATATGTCATAATTCGGTATGTAGCTTCAGAATTGAGTTGAATTTGTCTTTCTCCGTCAGGTATGGGAGTTGGAGTTGGTTTTGGTGTGTTAGTAGGAGTTGGTACAGCAGTGTTGGTGGGAGTTGGCGCGACAGTGTTTGTTGGAGTTAAAGTTGCTGTGGGAGAAGGCGTTTGGTAGGGAGTAGGCGTTGAGGAAGATGTGGTACCAAAGGCACAACAGACGCAGATGACTGACACGAGAATAGTGAGTGATAATAGTAATAATTTTTTATAAAGCATTTTGACCTCATTTATTAATTATTTTGTTGATAGTGAAATCATTTTATAGGCATGGTAACATTATACAATGGCATATTGCGTTTGTCAAGCGACAATTTAAAAATAGGAAGTGGAAGAAAAAAAGCATTTGCGTAAAAACCACAAATGCTTTTAATAGCTTTTAAATTACTGAGCCATCTTTGCGACTTCTGCTGCGAAATCGTCTTCCTTCTTCTGAAGGCCTTCGCCCTTTTCAAGACGGAGGAACTTAGTGATAGCGATCTTGCCGCCAAGTTCCTTAGCTGTATTTTCAACGTACTGGCAAACCTTAAGGGAACCGTCTTTTACGTATTCCTGTTCAAGCAAGCAGTTGAGATCGTAGAACTTGGAAAGTCTGCCGGAAACCATCTTTTCGATGATAGCTTCGGGCTTGTTTGCCATCTTGGGATCCTGCTTGATCTGAGCGATAAGGATTTCCTTTTCGTTGTCGAGAACGGACTGGGGAACGTCTTCCTTAGCGAGATATTCGGGATTGAGAGCTGTAATCTGCATGCAGATGTTTTTGCCGAGCTCGTCGATAGCAGCGTCGTTGTCGATATCTGTGTCGATCATAACGATAGTACCGATCTTGCCTTCGCCGTGGATATAGGAAGCAGTCTTACCTTCAACGCGAACGAAACGGCGGATAGACATATTTTCACCGATCGTAGCGATCTTCTCAACGAGAGCATCCTTAACAGTCATATCGGAGCCGTCAAGCTTCATCTCAAGGAGAGCTTCAACGTCAGCGGGGTTGTTCTTAACAACAGTAATAAGAACGGAGTGAACGAAAGCACGGAATGTTTCGTTCTTTGCAACGAAGTCTGTTTCGGAGTTAACTTCGATTATACCAGTTGCGTTGCCTTCTGTGTAGATGTCAATAAGACCTTCAGCAGCGATGCGGCTTGCTTTCTTTTCAGCTTTAGCAAGACCTTTTTCACGGAGAAACTTTATAGCTTCTTCCATATCGCCGTTAGTTTCGGTAAGAGCCTTTTTGCAGTCCATCATACCGCAACCTGTCTTTTCACGGAGAGCCTGTACGTCTTTTGCTGTGATTGCCATATCTATATACTCCTTATTATCAAATATTACTGAGCAGCTTCGATAGCGTCCTCTTCTTCATCGGAAAGGAAAGCTTCTTCGCCCTGTCTGCCTTCAAGGATAGCGTTAGCCATCGTGGAAGCGATAAGTTTAACGGCACGGATAGCGTCATCGTTGCCGGGGATTACGTAATCAGCATCGTCGGGATCGCAGTTTGTGTCAACGATAGCGACAACGGGGATGTTAAGCTTCTTAGCTTCGAGAACAGCAATGTGCTCTTTGCGGGGGTCAACAACGAAGAGAGCACCGGGGAGCTTTCTCATGTTCTTGATACCGCCGAGGAACTTTTCAAGCTTTTCGATTTCGAGCTTAAGCTTGATAACTTCCTTCTTGGGAAGCATATCGAATGTGCCGTCCTCTTCCATCTTGCGAAGCTGGAAAAGTCTGTCGATTCTCTTGCGGATAGTCTTGAAGTTGGTCATCATACCGCCGAGCCATCTTGCGTTAACATAGTGCATGCCAACTCTTTCAGCTTCTTCGCGGATAGAGTCCTGAGCCTGCTTCTTTGTGCCAACGAAAAGGATGTCGTCGCCGTTAGCAGCAACTTCACGGATGAAGTTGTAAGCATCTTCAACTTTCTTAACTGTCTTCTGAAGGTCAATGATATAAATACCATTTCTCTCTGTGAAGATGTACTCAGCCATCTTCGGGTTCCATCTTCTTGTCTGATGTCCAAAGTGAACACCTGCTTCAAGAAGCTGTTTCATAGAAATAACGCCCATTTTAAAATCCTCCTAAGGTTTTTCTTCCATACCGCAATCACGGTAATCCCGCGGGTCATCCCGCAAATAAAGGACACCTAACCGGAAAAACACGGTATGTGCAAATTTTTGGCGATGGTATTATATCACATAGTATTACAAATTGCAATAGGTTTTTCAAAAAAAGTTTAAAATAATTCAAAAAATTTCTGACAAAAAAATGTAATGTTCAAATCTATTTACATTAAGCTATTTTTGGTGTATAATATCAGCAGAAATTACGTCAAATAGGACTGATGAAAATGAAAAAGCTTTGTCTTGCTATCGGTGCGGGAGCTATCGGTAAATCTGTTTGCGGATACGTTTTCAGCTCCTTGGGATATGAAGTTGTCTATTCCGATGTGTTTGAAAAAGCGGTAAACGATATCAATTTGCGCGGAGGCTACGATATACACGTTGCGCAAACGGGCAAAGAAACGTACATACACGAGGTTCGCGGAGTGCGCGCCGTTTTGGCAAGCGATGACCGCATGGAACAGCTTACTATGCAGGCTGACGTTTTATGCACCTCTGTGGGCGCAAACGGCATAAGAGCCATCCGTGAAACACTTGCTAAAAGAATTGCAAAGCGCGCGAAGACAGCTTCAAAGCCTCTTCATATTTTCTTTTTTGAAAATGACAGCGCTTGCGAAGCACTTATAAAAGAAGCGATAACCACCGCTTGCGGAAAGATTCCTGAGTGGCTTACCCTTGTGCCTGCATCAATTGAGCGTATGACTAAGCCTTTGGCTGTCGGCGATAAGCTTGACGTGCTCTCCGAGCAGTTTATACCCGTTATCGTTGAAAAAGCTCGCATAATAGGAACGGGTCTTGAAGATCAGCCCGATTATTTCATGGCGGTTGATAATTTACCCAAGTATTACTACCGCAAGCTTTATACAAACAACTTGGGTCACGCCGTTTTAGGATATTACGGACTTAAAAAAGGGGCGAAAACGTCTGTTGAAGCCATGACCTACGGCGAAATAACGGAGCTTTTGACGCGCGTGCTTGAAGAAAGCGGTGAAATGCTTTGCCGTGAATACGGTTTTACCGGCGATGAAATGGATAAGCATATCGAAGCGCTTATGATAAGGTATAAAAATGAGGAGCTTGCCGACGATCTTATTCGCCTTGCCCGTCAGCCTATCAGAAAAATCGGAGCAAAGGAGCGCATTTGCGGCACTATCCACCATTGCCAAAACTGTGGAGTGAGCTGTGATGCAGTTGCTGAAACGCTTTTGCTTGCGCTGAAATACGATTGTGAAGCTGATGAAACGGCAAAGGAGCTTGCCGAGCTTATTGCAGAAAAAGGTATAGATAATATTTTGACCGACGTATGCGGCTTTTCAAAGGAAAGCTGTATATTTAAAAGTATAAAAGAAAAATTTTTAAAAGGAGATAAATAAAAATGGCGTACAGAATTTTCTTAGACACAGCTAACGTTGACGAGATCAGAGATGCGGTATCTACCGGTATCGTAGCAGGTATCGCAACGAACCCCAACAAGATGGCTCAAGCAGGCAGACGTTATGAAGACGTTATCTGCGACATCCGTAAGTTCTTTGACGGCCCCGTAGCACTTGAGGCTATTTCCACAAAGGCTGAGGATATTATCGAGGAAGCTCAGAGACTTTCCAAGATATCCAAAAACATCGTTATCAAGATCCCCACGAATAAAGAGGGTATCAAGGCTATCAACAAGCTCGTTCCCATGGGAGTTACAACTAACTCCACTCTTATCTTCAATCCCGCTCAGGCTCTTGCAGCAGGTCTTGCAGGCTCTCCGTTCATCAGCCCCTTCATCGGCAGAGTAAACGCTTGCGGTCAGGACGGTATGGAGCTTTTCCGTCAGGTAAGAAAGATGTATGATTTCTATGACATCAAATCCTGCGTTATCGCGGCAAGTATCAAAAACTGCAAGGAAGCAGTTGACGCTATCGTAGCAGGTGCTGACTCCATCGCTCTTACATATCAGGTATTCGAGCAGTTCTTCTATCATCCGCTCACAGAGATCGGTATTGAGAAGTTCACAGCAGACTATAATTCTGTTTACGGTCTTTAATCTTTAAAGCGCGGAGCCGAAAAAAATCGGCTCCTTACTTTTAGAAGGGAGAATAAATATGAAAACAAAAGCTCTCAGATTATACGGAGAAAACGACATCAGAGTTGAGGAGTTTGAGCTTCCTCAGCTTAAGGATGACGAAATACTCGCAAAAATAATCAGCGATTCTCTTTGTATGTCGTCCTACAAAGCGGCGATACAGGGTGCTCGCCATAAGCGTGTTCCGAACGACGTTGCTGAAAATCCAATTATGCTCGGTCATGAATTTTGCGGCGTTATCGAAGCAGTCGGCGCAAAATGGCAGGATAAATTCAAGGCAGGAGACAAATTCGTTATCCAGCCTGCACTCAACTATAAGGGCAGACTTGACGCTCCGGGCTATTCCTTCCCGTACATCGGCGGATGCGCAACCTACATTATAATTCCGTCCATGGTCATGGAGGTCGGTTGTTTGCTTCCTTATAATTCCGATACGTTCTTCTACGGATCACTTGCAGAGCCTGTTTCCTGCGTTATCGGCTCATACGAGGAGTTTTTCCACTCCAAGGCAGGCACGCATAAGCATGATATGGGTATCAAGGAAGGCGGATCGCTTTTGATTTTGGCAGGTGCAGGCCCCATGGGTTATGCGGCAACGGATTATATCATCCATTGTGAGCGCAAGCCGTCGCGCCTTGTCGTAACCGATATCGACCAGACAAAGCTTGACAGAATGGCAAGCATTATAACGGTCGAGGATGCGAAGAAAAACGGCGTTGAGCTTACATACCTGAACACAAACGGCGTTGAGGACGCGGAAACGCTTATTAAAGCACAAAACGGCGGCAAGGGCTTTGACGACGTGCTTGCTATGGCACCTGTAAAGAGCGTTGCGGAGCTTGCAGATAAATGCCTTGGCTATAACGGATGCCTCAGCTTCTTTGCAGGACCGTCCGATACAGCATTTAAAGCAGAGGTCAACTTCTATAACGTGCATTACAACGAAACGCATATCGTCGGTACAGTCGGCGGCAACAGCAACGATATGGTAAAGGCTATCCGTATGTCTGAGCAGGGTAAGATAAATCCTGCGGCAATGGTAACGCATATCGGCGGACTTGATTGCACGGCGGAAGCTACAATGAACCTTCCCAAGATTGGCGGCGGCAAAAAGCTTATCTATACGCAGATAGATATGCCCCTTACAGCCATAGCTGATTTTGCGGAAAAGGGTAAGACCGATCCCGAAATGGCAAAGCTTGCTGAAATCACAGCGAGACATAACGGACTTTGGTCCGAGGAAGCGGAAGCATTCCTTCTTAAAAACAGAAACGTAATGTAAAATAAAATGGCGGAGATGAAAAAATCTCTGCCATTTTTGTATAATAAGCCGAAAAAATACCGCGTTCCTTATTGCATATTAGTAAACTTTATGGATTGACAAAAAAAGACACATATGTTAAAATGAAATCATGAAAGGAGAGAGTAAAATGCAAAAGCTTGTTGCAATTATCTTATCCATACTTTTTTGCATGACCTTGACTTGTTGTGGCACAGAAGATGTGCTTGCAGGCTTACCTGAGATACCGCACAACGGGACAAAATATTACGATAGTGCAAGGGTTGAATACGGCGATTGGTACGAGGGAGCTTATCCGCGAGATGAATATCCGTATCCCAGCTATCCCACGTTAGAGACGGTAGAGCAAGCCGAGGCTGACGGCGCATATATTATTGCGCGTAGTACGAAAGAACCTTACGCAAAAAACGTGTCTGCGCTTGAACGCTTTGTTAAAAATGTAAATAACGGCATCGAAGACAGTTTGTTCGTATTAAAGCTTACTGACAGAGCAGGAGAAACAGAACTGCACATAACCAGTGCAGAACTCTTTTCTTACAAAGATGGGAAGATGTACGAAATTGGTCCAAAACATGAAAAAGTTTGGTTTGAGGGAGATGCTAAGTTCGTTTTCACTAAAGGTGCTCAAGGGGTGTATTTACATCTGTACAGTAGTGATAGCGGCGGTGCACCTTTTTGGAGCTATGATAAGCATTTTTTTGCACCGCTTGAAGAAGGTGTGAATGCCGAACAGCTTTTTGTTGATGTTTCAGGTGTATACGAGGGTGATGCAGTAAAAGCGCCTTATTATGAACAGTATCCTTTTGAAGAAAGCTTTCCGTCGCCGAAGCAAGTTTTTGACGAGGGCGGTGTTGTGATCTTTGATAAGGAAGATATCGCAAAGGTGTATAACACGGCGGCGATAGAGAGTTTCAAGAAAAATATAAATAATAAAGTGCCCGATACGCTTTTAGTTTATACCGACAATGGAAAAGCAACTGTTGTGATGTACACTTATACGGGAAATACGCTTATTGTAACAGAGGATATTCGCGGATACGATGAGGCGGCTCATCCGTGTACCGTGGAGTATTACGGCGAACCGAGAATATACGTTGATGATACGGAAGCGCTGAAGCAAACAGATTACAGCGCATCATATTTAAAGGAATATTCCTGCTGGACAATAGAGGTTTTTGTGGAGATAAAAGAATCTATGGAAATGTATTCAAGCATGTATATCCGCATTCCGCGAATCAGCTACGTAAGCCAATATATTGTCCCCGAAAGCGAAGCGAAAAATTTTAAATAAAAGGGTGTGAATAAAATGAAAAAGCTTGTTGCAATTATTTTATCCCTACTTTTTTGCGTGACCTTGACCTGCTGCGGCACAGAAGATGTGCTTGCAGGTTTGCCCGAGATACCGCGTGACGAGCGTATTTTCTATAACGGCACACGGGTCGAAAAAGGAGAAGGGCTTGACGAAGCGCGTCCTGTCAAAGCTTGTCCTTATGATGAAAAGCCAACGCGTGAACAAGCGGAAAAAGACGGAGCCTATATAATTTACAAAAACACCCCTGATTATAATAATATAGAAACGATAGTGAAAAATACGTCGGCGATGGAGCGTTTTGTGCGAAATGTCAATCGCGGAATTGATGACAGCCTGCTTGTTTTTTATATAACACGCGATAAAAACGGAAAGGAAAGCACGTGGGCGGAGTTTCTTTATTATGCAAACGGCGAGCTGAAAACTGTATACGGATTTGGAAAAAAGTATAGAGAAAGTGTGTACTCTGATGACGACGAAGTGAACATTTTGATTTACGAGGGACCTCCTTATCTTGGTATGATAGGTCAAGAAAGAGGCTTATTTGTTCCGATGGAATACGTCCCTATTGGTGCGTCCGTTACACCGTATATTCATAAATATAATCCCTATAAATTTATTGAGCTTACGGAAAATGCACTTTTATATAAAGAAGGCGTAACGGAAAAGTTCGTCAATGTGGCAGGCATTTACGAAGGTAACGGAGGCGAAACGAGGTTTTATGAAAAATACCCGTTTGAAGAAGCTTTTCCGACGGCGAATCAGGTTTTTGACCTTGGCGGTATGGTCGTTTTTGATAATGACTTTGCTACGAAAGCGTATAATACGGCGGCGCTGGAACGGTTTAGGGAAAGCTTGAAAAACAATGTGCCTGATACGCTTATTGTTTATACGGATAACGGAGATATTTATACCGTTATGTATAGTTACACGGGCGATTCAATGATTATTTCAACGGATAGGCGTTCCGATGGGCGAGGAGATGTTTTTACAACGGAGATTTTCGGAAAAAACATAAAACTTGTAAGATATTTGAACTATCCGTATTACATAGAAGTAGAAGCTACAGAAACGGCGTCCGAGAAAAAAACATTCGAGCGGCGGTATATTTCTATAAGATATAAAGCGATTGATGATAAAAGCGGTGAAGTGGAAGATCTTGAAAATGCCACGGTGACAAAAATCATGCCAATATATTATGTGACCGAGCATATAGTCCCCGAAAGCGAAGCGAAAAACTACAGATAAAGCAAATCCGACGGAGTTATCCGTCGGATTTATAATTTATCTATACATTTTTACAGCGTCGCTTGCAGCTTTTTTCGCAATGGCTATATTTTCGTCGCTGACAGGCTCGTCGAAAGCGTTAAAGCTGTTTTCGGCGATATCCTTGCCTGTAAGTAAGCTGTACCAAACGAGGCTGAGCGTATATCTGCCGAGACCGAGGCTTGCGTGGATAGGATCGCGGTAAATGGGGGAAGCATTTGCCAAACGCAGATTTTCCATGGCTTGACCTGATGGGATGATAATATCAATGTTCGCAGCTTTTGCGGCTTGCGCATAGGAGGATTTTACCTTAAGAAACATTTCATTTGCGCATTTTACACCAAAATCAGCAAGGAAAGCGGCATCATCGATGTAAGCCCACGTCTGATGGAGAGCAAGCTTTGCGTTCGGACGGTGATAGCGAAGATAATCAACTATTGCATCAAGATGGGGCTGGAATGTTGCAAAATCCATACTTGATGAGCTTTGCTGCTGGATGGAAATAATATCCCAATCCTCACTTAAAAGCGTCTCGAGAAGCGGAACGTTTTCTGCAACCATTTTTCCGTTGATTTCAAGATAATATGCGTTTTCACCGGAAAGGATGTTGTTGTGATGACGTTCCAAGGAACAGCCTCCGATAACCAGGTTTTTCGTCAAAATATCAACGCCGTCAGCGGCGGCAATTTCGTGGATATAACGTGTTCCGTCCTGAGAGTAGCTGTTACCGATAGCTAAAATTTTCATTAAGATCAACCTTTCATATATTATTTTTCAACAAAAAGCTTTCTGCTTCACGCAAAAGCTCCCTGTCGTTTTCAAAAGAAACTGTTTTCAATGCCTGCTCATAGGGGAGAAGCATTATTTCTGCAACCTCCGCTTCCTGCATTGCAATATCTCCGCTGAACGTGCCGAGGAAATAGACCGATTCTTTCATCGCTTTGTCGTTGAGCGGATATTTGACGCTGAGCCTGAAATCGGGATAAAGCTTTGCTGAAAGTCCTGTTTCCTCTCTTATTTCACGGATGGCGGCACAAAGCTCGCTTTCACCGCGCTCAAGATGCCCCTTCGGAAAGCCGCAATGTCCTTTTTTGGCTCGTATAATAAGGTATCTTCGCTCGTTGCTTTCCGTGGAAAAGAGAATGGCGCCTGCCGATTTTTCGTAAAGACATTCTATTTTGCCAAAGTGAAATTGCTCTTGAAAATGAACGGCATCAGCTATTTCGGCTTGGTCAAGCACGGCATCCTTCGGCGCAACGACCCATTTGTCTTCGCTGTCATCACTGCGGTATATAACGGCGTAAACAACTCCTTGAAAGCTGTCCACAGGCGTGTCAACACCGAGAATATAAGCATCCTGCTCTTCGCCGTCGCCGCCGATGAGCGATTTTACGTAGCCGTAATTTATTGGGTAATACATATTGGACTTTTCAGGATGATATGTACCCAATGGACGGTCAGTAAAGACCGTCACGGTCTTGCCAAGGGCTAAATGACCGAGCTTACGCCTGTCAGCCATGGACATTTCAGGTATCTCGCCGCTGTAAACGACGTTTTGGGAGCGCAGGGAGCGCTTAAGGTCGATGTTGCAGTTGCCGAAAAGGTTGCAATCTGCCATTCCGCGGATGTAAAGCTTTGCACCATTACAGGTGAGAGCATCGTCCACCGCGGAAAAAGTGAAGGATTTCAGCTCGAAAAAACAGGTAAGAGCCGAAAAAAAGTCTTTCGGCTCTGTGCATTTTGTAAGATCAATACAAATAAACATGGTATACCAAACAATCAATGATTTTTTTGTTCCGCTTCTCGCTTTTCCAAACGCGCGCTTCTTACGTTTGTGATAATAAGAACGGTTAAAACGATAAGGAAAAGCAGAGTGGATAAGGCGTTGATGGAAAGAGGAATGGGCTTTTTCAAAAGTCCGTAAATGTAGATCGGGAGCGTTTGAAAATTGCCGCTGGTGAAATAGCTGATGATAAAGTCGTCCAAAGAGAAAGTGAATGCCATCAAAAATCCTGCTAAAATACCGGGCATTATCTCGGGAATAACGACCTTGGTGAATGCGCTTACGGGCGAACAGCCGAGATCCTGCGCCGCTTCGTAAAGATTGGGATTCATGCGTCGAAGACGGGGCATTACGTTAAGGATAATATAGGGCGTGTTAAAAACAACGTGAGCGATAAGAACGCTGAAAAAGCCGAGCTCGCCGCCCGTAATGTTGAGAACACCGACGAAAAGTATCATAAGAGAGATACCCGTAACTATTTCAGGGTTGATAATGGGCATATTTGAGATGTTGAGCGCAATAGCCTTTGCACGTTTTTTCATGTTGAATATGCCGAGCGCGGCAACAGTGCCGAGGAGCGTTGCGATTATTGAGGAGCAGACAGCGACTAAAAGAGTGTTGAAAAGCGCCTCCATAAGAAGCTCGTCCTGAAATAGTGCCTCATACCAACGAAGGGAGAATCCGTCAAAGCTGGTTTTGCTTTTTGAGCTGTTGAAGGAAAAGAAGATCATTATCAGTATCGGCGCATAAAGGAACAGAAAAATGATCCCCATATATATTTTTGAAACTGCTTTTTTCATATGAGATTTCCACCGTCCTCGTCTTTATCAAAATGATTCATAATAGCCATGCTGATAAGGATAATGACCATAAGAATAAGAGAAAGGGCAGAGCCGATGTTGAAATTCTGCGATGTGCCGACGAAGAACATTTCGATCGTATCGCCGATCATCATCATATTTCCGAGGCTTTGGGAAATAACGAAGGTACTTGCCGCAGGGACGAAAACCATGGTAATACCTGTGATAACGCCGGGCAGGGAAAGGGGCAGAATGACACGGCGGAACGTCTGAAGCATATTGCCGCCAAGATCCTGCGAAGCTTCGATGAGATTTTGCTCGATCTTAGCCATAACGGAGTAAATTGGAAGCACCATAAACGGCAGAAAATTGTACACCATACCGATAATGACAGCGCCCTCCGTGTTTATCATCTGAATCGGCCCAAAGCCTATGAGACCGAATAAGCGGTTGATAAGTCCGTTTTCCTCCAAAAGCATCATCCAAGCGTAAATTCTGAGCAAAAAGTTCATCCACATGGGAAGCATGATAAGCAAATTCATGGTGCGCTGGCGCTTTTCCGTCATGCGCGACATGATATACGCAAATGGGTATGCTAAAACAAGGCAAATGAGCGTAGAAATAAGGGCAATGCGCAAGCTTGTCAAGAGAATCCCCATATAATCAGGCTTTTTTGAGGTGAAAATGCGGATAAAATTATCAAAGGTAAAGCTACCGCCTGCATTTGTAAAGCTGTAATAAAGGATCATTCCCAAGGGGACGATAACAAATATCGCCATCCAGACCGCATATGGATAAAAGCCGCGTTTAGACTTCATTTTGTGCGGCCTCCTTTTTCTCCAAGCGGATAGCTTGAGGGTTGATCTTAACGCCGACGGTAGTACCGACCTGCTCGTCGCTGTAGGACTTAACAAGCCAACGGTTGTTATCGGTTATAACTATCATTTCATTGTAATAGCTTTTGTAAATGACGGAGTCAAGGTAGCCGTTGAAATCGCCTTCATTTTCAGCCGTTATCTGAATATCAAAGGGCTCAAAAACAGCGGAAAGGCTGTCATCTTCGGAAACAGAAGCATCATCAACCGTAAATTCCGAGTCCTCAAGGGTGAACGTGACCTTGCCGTCCTCAACGGTAAACTCATCAATGTCAATGTGCGTTTCAGTCGTGGGGAACATCTTGCGCATGATATGGATGCAATCGGGATCGAGGGACATACCGATGGTAGCGCCCACAGGCTGGCTGTCCGTAGAATGGATAAGCCAGTAGTATTCGCCGCATTTTACGGTCATTTCATAGTGAACGCCCTTGAAAACGGAGTCCTCAACAACGCCGCATACCATGCCGTTTTCGGGCGAGGTAACGTCAACGTCCTCGGGACGAACGACAACGTCAACAAGAGTAGTATCTTCAAAACGGTCGTCAACGCAATCAAACTCGTGGCCGCAGAAGGTGACCTTTTTGTTTTCCGTCATGACGGCGTCGATAATGTTACTTTCACCGATGAAATCAGCGACGAAAGCATTGGCAGGCTCGTTGTAGATGTCCTGCGGAGTACCGATCTGCTGAATTTTGCCCGACTTCATAACGACGATTATATCGGACATAGTGAGCGCTTCTTCCTGGTCGTGAGTAACGTAAATAAAGGTAATGTTAGCTTGCTGCTGAATCTTTTTAAGCTCAAGCTGCATATCCTTGCGAAGCTTAAGGTCCAGCGCGCCCAAAGGCTCGTCGAGTAAAAGAAGCTTGGGCATGTTGACAAGAGCGCGGGCAATGGCAACGCGCTGCTGCTGACCGCCTGAAAGCTTGTTAATAGGACGGCGCTCATAGCCTTTAAGGTCAACGAGAGCCAGCATTTTTTTGACAGCCGCTTTTATTTCAGCCTCGGGGAGCTTTTTAATGCGAAGCCCAAAGGCGATATTTTCGAAAACGTTGAGATGGGGAAAAAGAGCGTACTTTTGGAAAACGGTATTTACTGGACGCTTATGAGGCGGTACGTCGTTCATGATCGTATCACCGAAATAAACTTCACCGGAGCTTGGAGTTTCAAAGCCGCCGATTATACGCAAAATAGTAGTTTTTCCGCATCCGGAAGGACCGAGAAGAGTGACAAATGTTTTATCTTTAATATAAAGATTGACGTTTTTGAGAATCTCCTCGTTATCAAAAGATTTACAAATGTTGGTCAAGGTAACAAGCTTGCCTTCAGCAGTTTTGTCGCCGACCTGCGGTTTAACGTCCTTAAGAGACATCCCACAACCCTTCCTTTTTTAAAAATAATATAACGCATATACTATACAGCTTTTTCATCAAAAAGTCAATAAAAACTTTAAAATTCTTTGAAATATTTGAATTTATCCGTGTTTATTCAGCAAAAAAACATAAAATACACCGATTTTCGCAGGATTTACTTAATTTTGCTCCGTTTATTGCAGAAAACCGTTTGTCAGCGCTAAGTGTAAAATAAATCATACAAAAAAAGGAAAATTTCTGTTGACATAAAAAATTCAATAGTTTATAATATAAATAGAAACAAGAAATATGTTTACAAATTTAAGAAGAAGTTATGTGTTAATATGGAGCTGAATAAGTTTAAGAGAGGTAAAATATAATGTCAGCAATAAAAATTGAGTTTAAAAGCAAGTGCGATACGGCAACAGAGGTTGCTGTTGAGGAGATATATTGGTATCTGGCATGTTTATATAAAAACGGACAAATATTTTCGGATTATCAGCTGATAAAAGGTAACGGTGATTATTTTGCTATCGTATTATCGCCTGAGGACGATTCTCTTGAAAAAAGTAACGAATATGTAAACGAAATTTTTGAAAGCCTGCAACAATGGTTTAATATAACGTATCAGATAGTAGGCGAATGCGCTGATTTTGCAGGTTTATGCAGTTGTAGCGAGCTGAAGGATTTTGTCTTGCATAGACGGTATGGTCTTGAAGAAAGCCCTATAAAATGCGCAGATTGCGGTAAGTCTGTACCTTTGTATACGTTGCCGTATATCATGGATGAACAGGAATATTTTACTGTATTGCAATGGCAAAAAGCATATGCGGCGACGGAAAAACTGTGGATGATAGGGATGAATGACCAAATGATGGCGCGAGAGCTTAGCTGTGTATCCTCTGAACTGAATTTGCTCGGAAAAAATATATGTAAAGAACTTGAAACAAAAACATCTAAAAGATTTTATTACTGCATTAAACAAGACGGAGAGAAAAACGACAGCGTTTGCGCAAGCTGTAGACAGGAAATACGGATGACGAATGCTTATTATTTATGTGAAAAATGCGGATTAGCAATGGAGGTGTGATAACAAAAATGCGTAAAATATGTTTTGTAATTTTGTTTGTGATGGTGCTTACTGCTTTACCGTCATGCTCCGTTCATATCAAGGATTCAAACGGAGATGATGTTGCCCTTGCCGTGTTGACAGACGAAGATATTTGTTCAGATAAAAAGACTCATTCACTTTTTATGTCGTCTTTCATGAATACCAGCGGAAGAACAACGAAAGTTATAGGTAAGAACAGAGATATCGACTGTGAAAAAGTCAGCTTTTCTGCTAAAAAGTTTTCCGGCGTATATGATATACAAGCGTCGTATTTTGCAAAAAGCGATTGCTTTACGATTTATTGGAATGTCGAAGTAAAAAACGGAAATTTTGCAATGTTTCTCATCTCTCCGGGCGGTGAAATAATACATAAATTTGACCTTAATGCTGAAAGCCAAAGCTTTTTTGCAGAAGCGGAAGGTGAATATATTGTGAGAATAGCAGGTGAAAGCGCAGAGGTATCTGTAAAGCTACACCGTGATTTTATAACAATGCGTGAAGATATTTGACATAAAAAAGCCCTGAGATTGATGAAAAGTGCTTTAAGTGTGAATATGAGTTTTAACTGAAAGCACAATGCTGACAGTTACGGAGCGTGTCAAGCGTGAAAGCTGATAAGTAAGGAGAAAAATTTTATGTTCATAAGTGCCGATTCCATTACAAATGAAGCATTGCGTGAATTATCTGAATATGAGCTGTATGAAGCTCAAAAATTGTTTCAAAAAGCGGTAAAGCTGTTTCCGTGCGCAAAGACCTATCATAATTTAGGCACTTTTTATACTTACGAAGGCTTACGAACGAAAAACGGCGGAGAAAAGGCGATACCGCAAGCTTTTGAATGCTTCAAAAATGCGATTGAATATGAGCAACAAGCTGGAACTGTTTTTGCTCTTGGATATACATATTTTTGTATGAAGAAGTATGGTGAAGCGGCAAAGTGCTTCAGCCGTCTTTCTCGGATGATAGATAAATATAATTATGCCGTATGTTTATACTATCAAAACAGATTCAGCGAAGCAAAAGAGATTTTCGGTGAGCTTATGAAAAGTGCCGAAAGCGGAAATTACGATAAAAATATAGAAAAATATATTCCGCTGATGAATGCGTATGATCTTTTTGCCGCATCATATGCATTTGCTATGGTTTATGATAATGCCAATGAGTGCAAAAACAGCTATAAAAGCGTTTTTGCGAAAACAAATACGGCGGAATATGAAAAAATAGTTGTGGCATTTTTGTGCGGTGATTTTGAATATATCAATGGTGAAATAGACAATGTACTGCATGAATATGCAATTTCCTCGTTTAATAATGTTTTTTCTCAAGAATTTTCTCCTGAAGATAAAGATAAGCTTCTTTGCCTGCTTACATCTGAAAGCATGAGAGAAAATGTTATTAAATCATACCGCGCACCGATACTGTGTCTTAATGGTATAAGGTATATTGTATAATGATTTATCTGATGCTGAACAAGAGCGTCTGTGGCATGCGCAACATAATTGATAACAAAAGGCAAGCAGTGTGTAAAGCTGCTTGCCTTTACATGTGTGTTTGTTCATCTCAATCCGTCGCGTCTTTCGCGGCTTCGCTTATTGAGCATTATTGACGTTATAATTACGCCGATGGAGACGCCGACGACGGCAATTATGAATATGGCGATGCGTACCTCGTCGCTCAAATTCAAGGTGTTTTCGGGCAAGGGAGTTGGTGTGGGTTCATTTACGATGAAGCGGAAGGAGCTGTAAACAGTTCCTTCGGGAGCTGTGATGGTGATGTAAAATCCCGATTCAAGCGCTTTTTCACCGCTTACGTCAGCGCCGCTTCTGTCGGAGATGGAAGCGGTAAAACCGTCAGCCAAGGTGAGGGAATCGAAAAGCTCTTGTACCGTCATGGGATCTATTTTGATGGTTTTTGCCGTTTTATTTACTTCAATGGTGTCGGCAAAAGCATAGCTTTCATCTGTAAGAGAAGGCGCTTTTGTGGGCGTAGGCTCAGCTTTTACGGAGCTCCAATAAGCTGATATATCCTGCAAGCCTTTTTCTTGAAATTTCAGATTTGATGCGCTCATTATTTTAAGCTTTTCACCGTGAATGCCCTTATCCGTCGCTTGCTGGAAGTGCCATGCGGATGCAAGCTGTATATCAGCCTCGGCAATGCAATCTACAACGTATTGGAACTTTTCCGCACAATCGGGTGCATCTTCCATGTCGATGAAATCACCGAACTCGCCAAAGTAAGCCACCTTGTTTTGCAAGCGAGCAGCTTCAACGTACGCCTTCAGATAATCGGTGAGGGAAATTGTACCCTCGCGGAAGACCTTGTGCTCAAGAAGATATGCTTCGGGATCTCCGCCGTTGGTGCCGTGCTGGAAATGGAAGCACATTGCATCTATAGGATCGGGTGCATAGTATTCGTTCATTTCATAGAACTCTTCGCGCGTCTGCTCCGTCCAGCGGATAGTCCAAGTGTGGGTGTCGGTATCCATCGCTTCAGAAGCTTCATGCATCGCCTTTGCGGCACCGCGCATTTCGCCGTTACCGTTGGAAATTATGCGGTAATCGTCGTATTTGCGTATCTCCTTTGCAATCTCCTCGTAAAAAACGCGAAGCTCAGCGGAAGTGTAATAGTCGTATCCGTCGCCTTTAATGGGCATGGAGGGAATGCCGTTGGGCCAAAGGTAATTTTCGAAATTTTTATCGCAAAGGTCGGCTGTCAGATTGTATTCGTTACCGATCTCCCAGCCCCAAATCGCCGGGCTGTCCTTGTAGCGCTGAACGATGGTAGCCACGTATTCCTTAGCGTAAGCTGTTGTTTTGCTGTTTACGTCACCCATAGCGGAGCGCTGCTCACCGACGTGAGCGGAAAGAGCGGGATCCCACCACATGAGCGAAGCGATGATACCAATATTTTGCTTTTCTGCTTCCTTTACGACCATATCGAGAAAGGTGAGCACCATGTCGGGATCTGTGTCAAACGTGTCGTAATAATTTGCGGCGTAGCCCGAAAAGGGAATGCGGGCAAAGGGGATATTATACTGCTTTAAGATCTTGAAATCCTCAACGAAAACTTGCTCAATGGGATTTTCGAGGAAATTTACGAAAGAGCCGAAAACGCATTCGCCAAGACCGTAAAATTCCTTGTCGTTAAGCATGAGTCTGCCGTTTTCTGAAACGGTAAGGCCGTATTTTACATCGCTGTCTTCATCTGCAAAAGACGGAAATGTAAACAGGGAAACTGCGACAAATAAAGCGAGCAGTAGTGAAATAAATCTTTTCATTGACATAGTAACCTTCCTTGAAATGAAATTATGTAGATATTATATACTATTTTTATGAAAAGGTAAAGACAAAATCTTCGGTTTTTGTGTAGTTTTTCGGGGAAAAGAGGAGTTTTAAACGAAAAAAGCAAGAAAAAATAAAATAATTATAAAAAACTGTTGTAATTTTGTCTGAAATTTTGTATAATTAATAAAATGCAATTTGAAAGGATAGATTTTATGCCTGCAAAATTTAAGGTATGGTCATATATTATTTCGGCGGTTTTGGTCGTAGCGCTTTTGACGTCGGCGGTAGTCGGATTGGTTTTATCCTACAGCGAGCCTCAAAATTACGAGGAGCAAAACGCACTGGACTCTTTTGAAACGACGCTTCCCATCATTCATATGACGACGGTGGGAAATCCACTCGCTTATAAGCAGTACACAAGCGGTACGTTTTCCTTGAGATACAAAGGGCTTGAAGAGATAAACACACTGACCGATGAAATTGAAATCGGCTCTCCCGTGGCTATCCGCCCCCTCGGCGGCAAGGCTTTTGATACTTGGTCGGCCGATGAAAAAAGCAATCTGCGCATTGAAATTCAGGACAGCTTGGGTGAAGACGTTGACATTCAGATAGCGTATATGCCCGATGAATCGGACTGGAAGCTTTTGAGCCTGTATAACGATAAGTCACTCATAAGAACGAATACTATTTATACTCTTGCATCGGAGCTTCGCGTAACTGCACCGAGAATGACGTTTTGTGAGCTGATTTTTGAAACGGATGTTGATGAAAATCTCTACGCATCCGATTATCGCGGAGTTTATGCGGTAACGGAAACCATCAAGCAGACGCGCGGCAGAACGGATATCGCCGATTTTTCAACGGGACTTAAGGGGCAGGAGTTTGAAACGGGCGGCGGTTATATTCTTAAAATAGATAGTGTCGGTGACGATCCCACGCTGTTTTTTACATCGGAGCATGGATTTAACCTTTATTACGATTATCCGAAATCCGAAATGCTTTTAGACGAAGAAAAGGCTTACATAATCAGTGATATCGCAAAGATAGAGCAATCCGTCTGGGGTGAGGATTACACCGATGCAGACAAGGGCTATCGCAGATACATTGACGTTGATACGCTTATAGATTTTATCATCATAAACGAGCTTGGTAAAAACTACGATGCTCTTACAAAAGACGCATACATTTACCGTGACGACGGCAAAAAGCTTCAGTTCGGCCCTATCGGCGAGTTTACCAACTTTGTCGGAAACACTTATTACAGCGCCAAAAACGACGTTCATATCAGCGACGTTAGCGGATTTGTTTTAATGGAGCATCCATTTGTTAAAAGGCTTTGTAGCGACGAGTGGTTCAGTAAAAGACTTAACGCAAGATGGCAGGAACTGAGAAAGTCGTTTTTGACAGACGAAAAGCTTGAAAAAGCTGTAAATTCATCAATAGCCGCCATCGATGAGCCTGCTATTGAGCGTAATTTCTCCCGTTGGAACGAGCTTTACGACCATGTATCACAGGATAAGATAGTTGATTATTACGCAAAGGAAGCAAGCGCCGTGCTCATATTCCTTAAATCGAGAGCCGCTTGGCTTGACGAGCAGTTTAAATAAAAGCAATATAAAATGCCTTTGAAGCTTCAAACTTCAAAGGCATTTTTTTGTTTTGCTATTTAAATTCGCGGATTATAACGCTCTGATAATATTCAAGTTCGGGAAGCGTTACCGTTACGTATTCACCGTCAACGGTGAAGTTTATATCGGGATAAAGGTCAACAAGCTTTCCGTCAAGGGAAGAAAACAGCTTTACGTTAAGACGCTTGCCCCAAAGCTGAGAGGGAAGTCTTATGATAAGCTCTCCGCCTGCCTCAACGTTTGTAAGAAGTCTTTCATCGACGTTAAACTGCATATTTACAATGTCAGCGAACATTATGTTGTTAGTGGG
>SVND01000037.1 GCA_015067075.1 Oscillospiraceae bacterium | reverse complement strand
CTCCGTTTGTTTGTTTTTGGTTTTGACTGGCAGGTCTTTTCCTTTTTACCACAAACGGAGGATTTTTGCTCACCGGTTAACCTTTTTTCTACCACGCGACTATCGCGTGGTTTTCTTATACAAAAAAGCCACAGATCACTCGATCTGTGGCTTTTCGTTTTATATCCAGATTTCGTCCGCTTCACGCTTTTTATCACGCACCATAAGTGCCGATATTTCCTTGCGCGGATCTGCGCCCTCATAAAGTGTGCGGTAAACGGCGTTTGTTATGGGCATTTCAACATTGTACTTTTCAGCAAGCCTGTATACAGCCTTCGCCGTAATATAACCCTCGACCGTCATACCTATCTCTTCGACAGCCGCTTCCGGTGTTTTACCCTGACCGATAAGTATACCTGCGCGTCTGTTTCTGCTGTGCATACTGCAACACGTCACGATAAGGTCGCCAAGCCCCGTAAGTCCGCCGAAGGTATCGCTTCTTGCGCCCATAGCCATGCCAAGCCGCGCGATCTCCGTGATACCGCGTGTCATCAGCGCCGCCTTTGCGTTATCGCCCATTTGCATACCGTCGCCAATACCTGCCGCAAGTGCGATTACATTTTTAAACGCACCGCCAAGGGAAACGCCCACAACATCCTCCGACGTATATATGCGAAGCTTCGGCGTCATAAGCCATTGCTGTACAAGCTCCGCCTGCGCTATATCCTTCGATGCGGCAACCACAAGCGTCGGCACTCCCCGTGCGACCTCCTCCGCATGGGATGGACCTGACAGCATAACGCATCGTGCAGTCGGTATTTCGCTTTCTATAACCTCGTTAAGAGGAATAAGCTGCTGTTCGCATATGCCCTTTGATGCGCATATTATAAGCGGCGACGTGCCGCTAAGCCCTGCTTTTGCAAGCTTTTCAGCAGTTTCTCTCACGAATTTTGAAGGCGTTACGATAATAACTGCATCGCTTTCCGTTACCGATGCAATATCGGACGTTATGTCTATTTCCTCAGGGATCTTAATTCCCGCAAGGAGCTTTTCATTTCCTCTGTTTTCACGAAGTGAGCTTGCTTCGCTTTCAAACGGAGTCCAAAGCGTAACCTTGTGTCCGCATGAATTTGCGGAAATCGCCAAGGCAATACCCCAGCCGCCGCTTCCTGCAACAAAAATCCTTTTCAAGCCGTTCACTCCTTAGTGTTATAATTTTCTTGAGGCTTCGTCTTTTTCTTGAAAGACACCTTAGATTCTGTTCCTTTAATTATTCTTGCAATATTGTTTTTATGCAAGTATATTACAAATGCCGCAATGCAAGCGGAAATAATCGTTGCATATATATTGCCGTTGAATATAAAAACCGATATGGGAATGACAAGACCTGCGCAAATAGAGCCGAGTGAGACCATTTTAGATATGCCTGTAGCTATCAAAAAGGCCGCAAGCGATACTAAAAAGATGCGCCAGTCGATGAGCACCAAAAGCGATGCCGTTGTGATAACACCTTTACCGCCTTTGAACTTGAAATATATGGGGTAAACATGACCTATTACGCAAAATGCGCCTGCTAAAAGTGCACCGTAAAGCGAGCAGGTCTCAACCGATATCTGCATTCCCGCTTCGATGGCAGCTTTGCCATAGCCTTCGGCTAAAAAACGAGCCACAATTATCGCCGCAACGCCCTTGAGAAAGTCACCTGCCAGTGTTAAAACTGCGGGAACTACACCGAAGTTGCGAAGCACATTCGTGCCGCCTGCAGAGCCGCTGCCGTATTTGCGAATATCATCGTGCTTCCAAAGGCGCACAATAATGATAGCACAGCTGAGACTTCCAAAAAGGTATGCTATCACAGCGATGATTGTGCCAATCGCAACCCAACCGCCGTTATAGCCCAAGATATCTATAAATAATTTCAACATATTATCAATCATTTTCGTCACGCTCCCAAAGGTCAATTATCTCCGCGCTGTCTTACAATGAAACGCACGGGTGTTCCCTCCAAACCAAATGATTCTCTTATCTGATTTTCAATATATCGCTGATAGGAGAAATGGAACAGCTCCGCATCGTTTACAAAGATAACGAATGTGGGCGGTTTCGTGGAAGCCTGCGTCATGTAAAGAACCTTAAGGCGCTTGCCCTTATCTGTGGGCGGCTGAACACGTGTCGTTGCACGAGCCAGAAGCTCGTTGAGTATACCCGTGGGAATACGCATGGAGTTTTGATCCGCAACAAATTTTATAAGTTCAAAAAGCTTATGAACGCGCTGACCCGTCTTAGCTGAAATAAACAGCGACGGTGCATATGACATATAGGAGAACTTCACAGCAATATCCTTTCGGAATTCCTGCATCGTTTTATCGTCCTTTTCAATAAGATCCCACTTATTTACAACGAGGATAACCGCCTTGCCTGCTTCATGGGCATAGCCCGATATCTTTGTATCCTGCTCCGTTATGCCCTCCGACGCGTCGATCATAACAACACAAACGTCAGCTCTGTCAACAGCCATATAGGAGCGAAGCACGCTGTAATGCTCAACAGCCTCCGTCACCTTGCTTTTACGTCTGATACCCGCAGTATCAATAAAGGTAAACTTGCCGTATTCATTTTCAACCTGCGTATCAATAGCATCGCGAGTTGTTCCCGCAATATCGGAAACGAGCAAGCGCTCCTCGCCTAAAATACGGTTGATAAGTGAGGACTTTCCGCTGTTGGGCTTGCCGATAACGGCAACCTTGATCGTATCGTCATCCGTAGCCTCCTCCTGCTCCTCGGGAAAATGCTCAAAAACAGCATCGAGCAGATCACCCGTACCGCTTCCGTGGACAGATGAAACAGCGATGGGATCGCCCAATCCGAGATTGTAAAATTCGTAAAATTCAGGCGGTGTATTACCTACTCCGTCGACCTTGTTTACGCAAAGAACGATAGGCTTGCGGGATTTTTTCAGCATATAAGAAACTTCCATATCGGAAGCCGTAAGTCCCGTTTTCATATCGGTCATAAATATGATAACGTCGGCGTGCTGAATCGCAATCTCAGATTGCATACGCATCATAGCAAGGATCATATCGTCAGTTTTCGGCTCGATACCGCCCGTATCTATCATGGTAAACTGTCTGCCACGCCATTCGCAGTCGGAATATATTCTGTCGCGTGTGACGCCCGGCGTATCCTCTACAATAGATATGCGTTTGCCTGTTATTTTATTAAAAAGTGTTGATTTACCTACGTTAGGTCTGCCTACAATTGCTACAATAGGTTTTGACACGTTAAATCTCCTCCGCTAATTTTTCAATAAAGCTTGCGCCGTCACACTCGACGGGGATAACGGGCACGCCGAGCTTTTGGGACAGCTCGGAAACAGTAATATCGTCCAAAAATGTTTCGCCGTCAAAGCAAAGCATATTTTTCGGTATATAAAGAGCCTGTCCAAGATCCTTTCCGCCGAGCTGGTCGATTATATCTGTCGCCGTAACAAGTCCTGCAACGGTGATACGCTCGCCAAAGAAATTGTTCGTTATAGGATACACCTTGCACTTAAAATTATGCCAAGTTTTTTCCAGCGTATCAACCCTTTCCTGTAAAAATTCCGCGGGAGATCTTCCCGTGGCAATGGAAACAGTACGCTGAGTTTTCGGCGGGCCGATATAGTCAAGATTACTGTTAAATTCATCAAGGAACATGGCAAGCATACCGACACCGTTTTCTATCTGAGGAAAATCCTCGTAGCTTTCATAATCGGGCAAGGGCTGTTTTGCATTAAGATAAAATTCATCCGACGCATAAAACAGTCTTGTTCCGTACTTTTCAAGACACTTATCCGCAAATTCTTCAACCTGCTTTATAACGGCAAGGCTATCCTCCGATTCAAACGGCACGAGAGGATACAGGTTTTCGCGGAATTTCGTAAGTCCAACAGGAACGACTGAAACGCTCTGCACCGCAGGGTAAAGGGATGCAAGATCGTTCATCGTTTTCGCAAGCTCCTGTCCGTCGTTTATGCCCTTCATCAGCACTATCTGACAGTTAAGCTTTATCCCACCGTCAGCCAAGGCTTTAAGCTGATCGTTTATCTTCGAGGCGTTGGGATTGCTCATAACGCGTACGCGAAGCTCGGGGTTTGTTGTATGAACCGATACGTTTATGGGCGAAACGCGAATTCTTATTATACGTTCAAGCTCTTCATCGGTAATATTGGTAAGTGTAATGTAGTTGCCAAGCAAAAAAGAAAGGCGCGCATCGTCATCCTTAAAATACAGCGTTTCGCGCAAGCCCTTTGGAAGCTGATCAATGAAGCAAAAAATACATTTATTTTTGCAATGACGCTGTTCATCCATAAGATATGTATCAAATTCCAAGCCGATATCGTCGTATTCATCCTTTTTGATATGAATATTACGTTCTTCGCCCTTCATCGACCTTACCGTTACGGTGATTTTTTCAGCCGTTGTATAAAATTTATAGTCGAGCACATCGTTTATTTTGTATCCGTCAATTGCTACAAGCTCTTCGCCAACGGATATGCCTTTTTTTGCCGCAATGGAATTTCGTTCAACCTCTTTGATTATAGGCATTTTTGCACCTCTTTTGCTTGTACACGTTTATATCTTTGTAAAAAAATAGAGAGGAAAATCCCCTCTACTTTTTAACAAAAGATTATTTTGCCTCTTCCTGTTTGATCACTTCGATACCCTTGTACTTACCGCATGCCTTGCAGACTCTGTGCGGAAGGATATACTCCTTGCAATTAGGGCACTGTACGATCGTAGTGGGTTCGAGTTTCCAGACGCTTGAGCGTCTTGTATCTCTTCTTGTTTTGGATACTCTCCTTTTCGGGACTGCCATCTTAACACCTCCTCAAATATATGAAGCCAAAATCAACTAATTAATTTTTGAACACTAGGCTTCGCTTTCACCGCAGCTACAAGCCCCGGTGTTCAGATCTGCGCCGCATGTTGGACACAATCCCTTGCAGTCCGCTTTGCAGATAAACAGCATTGGAAGATTCAGAACAATCGCCTGATATGCGAGTTCACTCATATCGAGGAAATCGCCTCCGAGAAAGATTATTCCGTCCGTATCCTCGCCAACACCTTGGTCAAGGATGAAATTAAGGTCGGCTGTGATCTTCTTCTCGGTTTCAGCAAGGCAACGACTGCATTCCGCAGAAACAACAGCCATCGCTTTACCCTTCAAGCGCATTACTCCGCTTCGATTAGTGACTTTTCCGGTAACAGTTATTTCGCCTTTTATCTCCGCGCCGAAATAAAGCTCGCTTTCAATCGGGGCAACTGATAACTCAAGCGGTAAAACCGCACCGTTCACAGATGAAATTTGTCTTAAATCTATTTTCATAATTAAACACAACGCTACTCTGTATTATACTATTAAACAATCAATTTGTCAATACCTAATCAAAAATATTTTGCATATTTTTGACGTTTTTTTCTCATAAAAGCTTACTCGGCATCGCTGACAGGCTCTTCATTGAACATGCTTTCAAACTGCTCGCCCGTCATCTTTTCGTTTTCAAGCAGGTACTGAGCTACGCGGTGAAGAATGTCAATGTTATCTCTGAGGATCGTCGTCGCCGTATTGTACGCCTCGTCAATAATACGCTTAATTTCTTCATCAATAGCAGCCGCAATGCTCTCGGAATAATTTCTTGCATGACCAAGCTCGCGTCCAAGGAACACCTGCTCCTGATCTCCACCAAACAAAATAGGACCGAGTCTGTCGCTCATACCGTATTTCGTGACCATATTGCGTGCAATATGAGTTGCAACCTCGATATCATTGGATGCGCCTGTTGAGATATCATCGAGCACAAGCTTTTCCGCAACGCGACCGCCAAGGAAAGTAACTATCTTTTCGCTCATTTCGATCTTCGTATGGAAGCTTGTATCCTCCTTCGGAATGCTCAGCGTATAGCCGCCTGCCATACCGCGCGGAATAGTCGTTATTTCGTGAACAGGGTCAGCCGTCTTAAGGAATTTCGACGTTATGGCGTGACCTGCTTCATGGTAAGCTACAAGACGTCTTTCACGATCAGTAACAACGCGGGATTTCTTTTCGGGTCCCATCATTACCTTTGTTACGCTATCCTCAATATCAACGTTTTCAATGATCTTCTTGCCGCGTTTTACAGCCAAGATCGCCGCTTCATTGAGAAGATTTTCAATATCAGCGCCCGTAAAGCCAACGGTCATCTTTGCAACAACTGAAAAATCAACTTCTTCAGCAATGGGTTTGCCCTTTGCATGGACCTTCATTATCTCTTCTCTGCCCTTTACGTCGGGAATATTGACGTATATCTGTCTGTCAAATCTGCCCGGTCTGAGAAGCGCAGGGTCAAGAATATCCGCTCTGTTTGTCGCCGCCATAACGATAATACCTTCGTTAATGGCAAAGCCGTCCATTTCAACAAGGAGCTGGTTAAGCGTCTGCTCACGTTCATCGTGACCGCCTCCAAGTCCCGCACCTCTGTATCTGCCGACAGCATCGATCTCGTCGATGAAAACGATACACGGACTGCATTTTTTCGCCTGATCAAAAAGGTCACGGACACGGGATGCGCCGACACCGACATACATCTCGACGAAATCAGAGCCTGAAATGAGGAAGAACGGCACGCCCGCTTCGCCTGCAACAGCTCTTGCAAGAAGGGTTTTACCTGTTCCCGGAGGGCCTACAAGCAACACACCTTTAGGAATACGTGCGCCCATTTCAAGGAACTTTTTCGGTGTTTTAAGAAATTCAACGATTTCCGCAAGCTCTTCCTTTTCCTCATCTGCGCCCGCAACCTCGGCAAACGTTACCTTTTTGGAATCAGAAGCAAGCTTAGTCTTGGCTCTTCCAAAGCTCATAGCTCCGTTTTTGCCGCCACCCGACATCTGATTCATCATAAAGCGCCAGCCTAAAATAAACAGTATCGCAAGGATCACATACGGAATAAACTGCGCCCAGATAGGAAAGGATTGCGCAGGTAAAATATCGTATTTCAGCGTTCCCGCATCGCGCTGAGCTTTTATCTGTTCACCAAAATCGAATATAAACAGGTCGAGATTCGGCACGTTAAAATTGCCTTTTACACCGCTCTTAAGCTTATATTCAAGCTTTCCGTTTTCCATTGAAAGAGAAAACTCAGCTATTTGCTCATTTTTGATCATTTCGGCAAAATCTGTGTACGTGGTCTTGTCAGGCTTGATTGCTTGGCTAAAGCTGAACGCCACTATAGCAATTACTGCGATCAGAATGCCGTAAAAAAGAAAGGGTTGAATTTTTTTGTTCAAAAGCTATCACACTCCTTAAGGATTTTTTGAGTATACACTGGGTTTGAGAACACCGATGTACGGAAGATTACGGTATTTTTCAGCATAGTCAAGTCCGTATCCGACGACAAATTCATCGGGAATTTCAAAGCCTATATATTTTGCATCAACTTCGATCTCGCGTCTGGACGGCTTACTTAAAAGTGAGCATATCTCCACACTTGAGCACTTTTTCGATTTCAAATATTCCGCCATATAATGAAGCGTACGTCCGCTGTCAATTATATCTTCAACGATAATAACGTGCATTCCGCGTATATCAGCGGAAACATCCTTTTTAATATTTACGATTCCAGAGGATACCGTATCGTTGCCGTAGCTTGAAGCAACCATATAATCAGTATAAAGCGGCAGATTTATTTCACGCATAAGATCAGCCATAAAGCAGACCGAGCCTTTTAGCAAGCCGATAAGGATAAGCGATTTTCCTTCGTAATCCTTTGTAATTCGCTGACCGAGCTCTTTTACCTTTTCTTTGATCTGCTGTTCTGCTATTAAAACTTTTCCGATGTCTTTTTCCATAATTATCTTTTCCTTTCGGTATACTCAAATATCGCCGCGCATTCAGTTTCTTCCGTTATCCGATACTCCTGCGCCGAACCGAAAAGCCCCGTCCATATGACATCGTCACCGTCACAGACAACAGGCATTTTTTCGCGCTCATACTGCGGTATTTTTTCATCAATAAAAAGCTTTTTCAGCTTCTTGCTTCCTGCGCGGCCGATAGGATAATATTTATCACCGTCTTTTCGTGTCCGCAAAACAATGCTATCTTTTATTTTACCACAATCTATACCGTTTCGTATATAGTTTTTTTCAAAATTTTTAAATTTTTTTTTGCAATCAACGATAATTTTTACTTTTGTGGCGTATTTATCATAAAAACAGTCGCAAAGCTCAATGTTGATTTGCTCTTTTTCGGCTTTTTCTCTTTTTTTACCGAATAAAAGCACATCATATTCCGTCCGTGCCGTGTATCCGTCAGCAAAGCAAACTGTCTTGCCCGTTTTTTTACTGCAAACGAGCCGGCACACAGCCTCGATCTGTTTTGCACTTATATTACTTGCACCCATCTTGTCGGCAGCTGCCGCAACGGCACGCTTTAAAACGGAGGGGCTTGATATTATTTCATCGGTCAGCTCTATGCGTATTTCTTCGCCTTCGATTTTCAAAAGCTTTTCAGCCTGCGCGTCAAGGGCTGTGTCATCCTCTCTCGCATACTGCGAAAGCCGAAAAACAGATTCCGTTACCGCGGGATTGAGCTTTTCAAGCTTCGGTACTATTTCATGACGAAGAAAATTGCGCGAGTAATCGTTTGTCAGATTACTGCTGTCCGTTACAAACGCCAAGCTGTTTTTCTCGCAATAATCCACTACCATCCTGCGCGAAGCACCTATAAGCGGGCGGATAAACCTGCCTCGTACAGGCGGTATCCCGCAAACACCGCTTAAAGCTGTGCCTCTTGTAAGGTTGAGCAGTACCGTTTCCAGATTGTCGCTGCTCGTATGCGCAGTTGCAATATACGCATCGTGCTCCTTTATAAGCTCTTCAAAAAACTGATAGCGCAAACTTCTCGCCGCAAGCTCCGTACTCTCGCCCGTTTCTTCGCATCTACCCTTTACGTCTACACTTTTTACAAACAGCTCAATTCCGTATTTTTCGCATGCGCTTGTGACAAAGCTTTCATCACCGTCAGACTCCGCACCGCGAAGATTATGGTTCACATGAGCCGCCATTACTTTGATACCGTAGTTTTGGGCAACGCTTATCAGCCAATGCAAAAGCGCGGCTGAATCTGCACCGCCTGAAAAAGCGGCGATGACTGTTGTGCCGCGTTTAAGCATATCATATTGCTTTGCAAGCTTCAGAGCGTTTACTTCAAGCTCTGTTTTTTTATTGTCCATCGTTACTCTTTTCCAAGGATGTAAATCTTGTGCAGGAATCTATCCAACGAAGCTCTGCTGTACCTGTATTACCGTGCCTGTTTTTTGCGATAATACATTCAGCAATTCCGCGTTTTTCACTTTCCTTATTATAATATTCATCGCGGTAAAGAAGCATGATAATATCAGCATCCTGCTCGATAGCACCTGAATCTCTCAGGTCGGACATCATTGGTCTGTGACCGCCCGGGCGAGTTTCTGCGCCACGGTTAAGCTGAGCACATACGATGATAGGTACGCCCAGATCCTTTGCCATCAGCTTAAGGGAACGCGATATTTCCGCAACCTCGTTTACTCTGTTTTCAGCTTTTTTCGCCGAGCTCATAAGTCCGAGATAGTCAATTACAACGAGCTCAAGGTCCTTAACTCTGCGAAGCTTTGCTTTAATTTCCGTAGCGTTTATACCTGCCGTATCGTCAAGCAGAATGGGGCATCTGTAAAGCGCATCCATCGCTTGCCACAGCTTTGCCCAATCCTCCGTATCAAGCTCACCGCTCCGAAGTTTCTTGTTGTCAACGAGAGCTTCCGATGACAAAATACGCTCTGCAAGCTGATCGTTTGACATTTCAAGAGAAAATACAGCCGTTTTTTTACCGTTTTTCGCAACGTTCGTTGCAATATTCATGGCAAAGCTGGTTTTACCCATACCAGGTCTTCCCGCAACGAGAACAAGGTCCGTGGCGTTAAGACCGATGATAAATTTATCCACGTCATCGTAATATGTGGGCGTACCTGAAAAGGCTTTTTTATCCTTTCTCAGCATTTCAAGCTTATCGAAAACACGAACCATTACCTCGGAAAGGTTTTCAAATTCCTTCGTTGCTCTGCCGTTGGAAACGTCGTAAATACGCTGTTCCGCAAGGTCAATAACGCTGCTTGCGTCACTGCCTTCATAACAGCTTTCCCTTATTTCGTCAGTTACATTTATAAGCTTGCGCAAATTTGCCTTTTCGCATACTATATTCGCGTAAGCCTTGACGTTACTGCTGCTGGGCACTATTTCCGCCGTTTGAACAAGATACGTCTTGCCGCCTGCTTCATCATAGTTTCCGTCATCCCTCAGACGCTCAAGCAAGGTGACCGCATCTATGGGCGCACTTTCATTGTTCATATGAAGCAGAGTTTCATAAATTATTCTGTTTTGCGCGATGTAAAAATGTTCGGGTCTGAGAAATGAGGCTATCTCGTTTATGCAATCGGGTGAAAGGAGGATTGAACCGATTACAGATTGCTCCGCTTCCAGACTGTACGGTACTTGCCTTATATTTTCAAGCAGATCAGCCATCGTAAAAATTTCCTTTTTATTATTCGGATTTGATTACTACCTTAAGTGTGGATGTTACTTCAGAATGAAGCTTGACTTCAACCATGTAAACGCCGAAATTCTTTATGGGCTCGGCAAGGACTATCTTTCTCTTGTCAAGGTCGATATTGTGATCCTTTTTAAGCGCGTCTGCAATATCCTTTGACGTAATAGCACCGAAAAGCTTTCCGGAATCGCCTGCTTTAGCCGTGATCTTTACTTCCAGCTTTTTAAGCATTTCGCCCGTGTCAACGGCGTTTTGCTTTTCAATTGCAAGCTGACGCTGTTTCGCCGCATCCTTTGCTTTCATTTCTTCCATGTTTTGTGCGTTAGCTTCAACAGCCAGCTTCTTGGGAAGCAAGAAGTTGCGAGCATATCCGTCCGATACGTTTACAAGCTCGCCTTTTTTGCCCTGTCCTTTAACATCCTGCTGTAAAATTACTTTCATATCTATATTCCTTTCTAAGCTATATACTACTTTTTCAAGCTCTCAATGTACTCGTCAATAGCCGCCTTGAGCTTGTTTTCCGCCTCTTCCAAAGACAACTCCTTGATCTGTGCGCCTGCCATCGTATGATGACCGCCGCCGCCAAGCTTTTCTACTATTATCTGTACGTTCGTCGTACCCAAAGAACGTGCCGACAAATGAACGGTATCGCCCGATTTATACAGCACGAACGAAGCCTCAACACCCGATATACCTAAAAGATCATCAGCCGCTTGCGCTATGAGTGTTTTACCGTTTCGTATGTTTTCATCATCAGAGCCTGCAATGACCATTTCCTCTTTGTAAAACTCTGCTTTGGAAACAAGCTTCGTCTTTTCAATATAAGCATCATGGTCGCTTTGGAAAAGCCTTTTCACTTCAATTGTGTCTGCGCCGCATTTACGTAAAAATCCTGCGGATTCAAACGTGCGAACACCTGTTCTGAAGCTGAAATTCTTTGTGTCAAGAACGATACCTGCAAGCATTGTTTCAGCCTCTATCTTCAAAAACTGACCCGTAAGATCAAAATACTGCATAAGCTCCGAGATTATCTCACAACAGCTCGACGCAAAGGGCTCGTGATAAAACAGCGCCGCGCGTGTAATATAATCCGTTCCCTTTTTGTGGTGGTCCAGCACGATTATAGTCTTGCATCGCTCGTATACCGACGGCGATTCAAGATATTCGGGACGGTGTGTATCAACGATAAACAAAAGCGTTTGCTCCGTTATAAGATCATGCGCTCTTTCGGAGGCTATAAAAACGTCTGCATACTGGGGATTCGCTTTGATCTTATCAATATATTCATCCTCTATACTTCCGCTTATGTCGAGAACAATATTGACAGGCTTCATTTTCGACTTTGCAATACGGGTAAGACCTATTGCCGCGCCCAAGCTGTCCCAATCGGCGAAGCGATGTCCCATGATAAGAATATTACTGCAATTATCAATAAGCTCCGTCATCGCCGACGCCATTACGCGAGCCTTTACTTTCGTTCGCTTTTCAACAGGTTGAGCTCTTCCGCCGAAAAATTCAAAGCCTTTATAATCCTTTATTGCGACCTGATCTCCGCCTCTGCCAAGCGCCATATCAAGCGCCTGTCTTGCAAATTCATCGCATTCAGCTATAGTCTCACAGCCGCGACCGATACCTATGGAAAGCGTAATCTGCTGTTTTCCCGATTGAACGACGATATTTTTTACACCGTCCAAAATCGAAAACTTTTCTTCAATATAGCTTCTTAAATTTCGCTCCTGCAGGAAAAGATAATACTTATCTCTTTCTATCTTTTTCAGCAAAATATTTTCCGTTTTAGCCCATTGTAAAATGCGTTCTTCTACCGCCGCAGTTATTGCAACGCGCTCATCCTCACGGGCGTTTTGGAGCATTTCATCGTAATTATCAACCACGGCGATAGCAATAACGGCATTTTTAATCTCCATTTCATTCCGTGTATCGTAAAGCTCCGTATTATCTACCCAATACAGCATCGCCATAGCTTCGCCCGTGGCGTTGGCTGTTTCCCCGCGCACGGTGTGACCGTATACGATATAGTGCTTGTCACCAAAAGCTATTTCCTGACAAAGCGTGCCCTTATCCTTTGACAAAACGGAAAGGTCAAGCTCCTTTACAATTCGCGTTACGTCCTGTCCAAAAAGCGCACCAACGCCGACTGTTTTCTCCACAGCCTCGGAAAACGCTTCATTATACCAAATTATCTCGCCGCTTACTCCTATAACGGAAAGCGGAAGCGGAAAACGGATAAGCGATTCTCTCGCCGCCGCATCAAGCTTCGACACCATGCTTTTCATGTATTTGGCGATGGATCTGCGCTTTCTTTCCTTCATCAGCGCGTTAAAAAGGATATAAAGCAGGATTATGCCAAGCTGTGCAATAAAAAGGTAAATATCCTTGGAAACGATAAGCGATGCAATTGTAAACGCCGAAAGCAATACGACGGGCAATCCTATACCTGTTTCAAAGGTACTGTAAAACTTTTTGTCCATAAAAAATGAACTTTCCTTTCACGGCTCGCAAAAGCCTTTATTTAAGATCGGTATCGTCTTCTCGATCCTCTTTGTTCTCTTTTTCACTATTTTTGCGCTCTTTATACAATTTAAGCTTTCCTCTGTAGTCCACAAAGCTGTCCCATGCACCCACAAACGAGAGCACACCCATGCACATGGACGAGAGAAGCAAAATTATCAGCGCTATGCGCCATCCCTTTTTCATTCCGAAAGCCGACAAAAGTGCATTTGCCGCGCCTATTCCGGCAAGCGAAAACGGCACTGTCAGCGCAAGGTAAACGGTGTAAGTAACGAAGTCGAGCATATATCCTATTTGGAGAAAGCTCATCAGCGATGTCACTATGAAAACAACAGCGCCTACTCTATCCATTCTGAATTCAAGGAGCGATTCGAAATTCGGCATATGTCCCAGCTTTTCAAATATTTTACGCATACAAAGTATCAACAGGAAAACAACAACTTCCGCCGCAGCAATGGAAAATCCGAAAATCATTCTGCAAACCGATGTGATATACGCTTGCTGTTGTCCGCGAAGCAGATTCAGCATTTTCTCATCCATCTGCGGCATCGTCGCCATAAGCTCAACGGCTTCGCTGTACATTTTTCCGAAATATTCAGCTATTAGCGCCCCTGAAACTCCGCCGCAGGCTTCGTAAACAAGCAAGCAAAAGCTTCCTGCCCACATTGCCACTAAAACGACAGCACCCGTGATAACAATGGTAATGTTCCTCGCCTTATGCTTGTATGCAAGCACTGTTGCTAATGCCGCAAAAACACCGCTGACCGCAAAAATTGCAGACGACAGCGAGGTATTTACGGATAATCCCAGCTTCAAAAGCAAAATTGAGCAAGCACCGATCGCGGCGACAGAAAACAACACCGAGCCGTAGGACACCGCCGTGCGCTCCTCTGCGGCAAATACCACTCCGATGCAAAGCATCATTCCCAAATAAAATACCACCGCCATAAGCGGCGAGAGCATTGCGCCGAACGCGCAGACGACGGCTGTTATCGCCAAAGCCAAAAGAATATTTTTCTTATTTTTAGCGGACAGATCCGACATGATAACTCCTTTTAAATACGCCGACAAAGCCTTCTTCGAGGCGATTTTTAACCGAAAACCATTCAACCACCTAAAAGAAAGCTTGTTGGGCATAATAATCTATATTATATTTTACCACATTTTTTTGCGTTTGGCAATGCTCTTTTATATTTATTTTTAATTTTGCGCGCCAAAATTCATAATTTTCATCAAAAGCTCAAGAGAATCGGGTGTTTCACCGTCAAGATCGGCAGTGTTGCGTGATATTCCACCGCATTCACGGCATTTATGCACGATCTGATACCCTTTTTTTGTGTTATATACCACGTCAACCGGGTCCATTATACCGTGGCAATCGTTCGCCCTGTCACCCGGCATAATGTCCACGTGCTTTGAGCAAAGGCACTTTGGGCAATGGTTGCGATAGCTCCCTGCCAGCGGCTGTACGTATGCACCGCAGTTTTCGCAGACAAATGCCGTATTTTCACGTTTTTGGCTCATTTCAGTTTCCTTTTCAGCTTATTATTTTATGGGAGAAAGCTTAAATCCGTACGAAAATTCCATTTCATTGAAGGCAAACTGCTTTGGCGTATCAGGTCCGCAGCTTCCGCTTCCCACTCCGTGATGTTTGTAATCAATATTAAGATATACGTTATTGCGCTTTATAAGGTCCTTATCGTTGTGAGCTACGTCAAGATCCTCCGCCGTATAATATGCGGCGTTAAAGGAAAAACCATCGCCCGTAACAGCTACGCCGTTACCGAGTCTATCCGTCAGCACAAGTTTTTTGCATCCCGCTCTGCTTCCGTTTTCCTGGGGCTTTATATAGTGCTCAAAAAGGCCGTCAACGGTGCTTGTGAACTTACCAAAACGTGCCGCATGGGATTTATCGGGGTAATTTTCGCAAGGTCCCTTGCCCACCCACGTCACCTTATCCATATTTTTCGGCAAAACTAATTGCACACCGAAGCGCGGCATTGTGACCGATTCCCCGTTCAGACGTTTTACGTCTATTTTAATTTGCACAGCGCCCTCGCCGTCAAAATCATATCTTACATGCACGTCACAGCAGGGATATACTGAATATCCGCCAAGTCTGTAATCGGCATTTATCAGCACGTTTTCTCCGCCGCTTTCGGCACAGAGTGCCACAAGTCTGCTCTTTGCGTTGTCAAAGCCCGCCTTGCGCCACGGCTGCGATGTAAAATCAGGCTGTCCCGCCTTTCCGCAGGATGCATGGCGCTTGTCGTTATCCGTCGGCGCACGCCACAAATTGAAGCTTACTGGCTCGCAAAGAAGCTGTTTGCCATTGACCTCCATTTTTGAAAGCATGCCCGTTACCTTATCAAGTGTATATTCAAAGCCTTCGCCGCTTACGGTAATTACCTTGTCAGTTCCGCCCAATACGGCGCACTTTGTCGGTGCAATATCGTACGGTACGGATCTTTCAAGCTTAAGCTCTGTCTGCGCATAGGTTATATCGTGTCCCTTTTTAACGGCATATTCAGCCTTTGCCGTTTTAAAATAAATTGTCAAATGATATACCTTATCAATTCGCGCATTTATCTTCGGCATATCAAGCTTTATTTGCTGACTCTCACCAGCCAAAGCCGTAAGCTTCGGAAGCTTGCCCTTGAAAATGCTCTCACCGTCCTCGGTGACCTCGTAAACTGCACTTATATGCTCAAGGGAGCGAAAATCGTAAAGGTTTTGCACGGTTATTACGCCGTTTTCCGCATCATCAAAAACGACCTTTATTGGTTCATATGCCTTTTTTACCTCAGCAAGACCGCTGTGAGGTGTTCTGTCGGGGAAGTTAAGTCCGTCGATGCAGAACTTTCCATCATGCGGCGCATCGTCAAAGTCGCCGCCGTAAAGCCATCTGTCACCTTTCTTAAGACCGTGGTCAGCCCATTCCCAGATGCAACCGCCCATGGCTCTCGTATGCTTTCTGAAAAGCTCTACATACTGCCACACGTCGCCGTTGGAGTTGCCCATTGCATGGCTGTACTCACAAAGGAAAAACGGACGAGCATCGTCATCAGTAACCACCTGCTCATAACGCTCAAGTGACGGATACATAAGGCTTACCACATCGGGGACAGGCTCGTCATACGCGCCTTCATAGTGGACAAGTCTGCCGTTAGTATCCTTTTCATGGAGATAATCTATTGCTTTATTAAAGTTGGGACCAAAGCCCGACTCGTTGCCCAAAGACCACATAACTACGCAAGGCGCGTTTTTATCGCGCTCATACATACGCTCCATTCTGTCGCCTATGGTAATGTACCAGATGGGGTCGTCTGTGACGAAGTTGCGGTTTTCGCCGAACAATATCATATTGTGAACTTCTATATCGCATTCATCGACAACGTAAAGACCTATTTTAGCGCAAAGGCGCAAAAACTCGGGATGATTGGGATAATGTGATGTTCTTACGGTGTTCATGTTGTTTTGCTTCATAAGGCAAATATCACGAAGCATATCGTCGTAAGTTACGGCATACCCCCGTTCAGGGTGGGTGTCATGCCTGTTTGCGCCGAGAAGCTTTACGGCGCAGCCATTTACCGTAAAGGCACCGTCATTTACGGCTATTTTCCTGAATCCAACGTCAAACGCACACGTTTCCGCTACGCAATCACCGTCAAAAAGGCTTACGTAAAGCGTATACAGCCGGGGAATTTCTGCCGACCACAGCTTCACTTCCTTTACGGAAAGCTCAATTCCGTTTTTCAGCGCATCTGCCGCAACTTCCATCGTCGCTACAGCTTTTTTACCGTCACAAAGCTTGAGCGCCACTTTCGCATCAGCGCTCGCCACTATGTCGGCGCAAACCTTTACAGCTCCTTTTTGGCTTTCAAGCTCCACGTCAGCCGTTATCGCCACGTCGAAAACGTAGGATTTCGGGCGCGTGATTATCATAACGTCGCGGAAAATACCCGACAAGCGCCACATATCCTGATCCTCAAGGTAGCTTCCGTCGGAGAATTTGACGACCATAACCGTTATTCTGTTTTTACCGCTTACAAGCCTTTCCGTTATATCAAATTCAGACGGAAGATGAGGGCCTTTCGATGCACCGACCTGTGTTCCGTTTATCCAAACCTTGAAAGCAGATGCAACGCCCTCGAAACGCAGGGTGTAAAGCTCATTTTCTTTACGCTCAAAATCAAATTCACGAGTATACGCACCCGTTGGGTTTTCATCAGGTACAAAAGGCGGATCGATCGTAAACATATATCTTACGTTGGAGTAAGTGGGAACGTCATAATCGCCTTGAAGCTGCCAACAGGACGGAACGGGCATATCTACCCATTTTTTCAAATCGGGCTTTTCGCTGCTGAAATCATCGGGCAAATGCTCGGGCATATCAGCCCATATGAATTTCCACTTGCCGCTGAGCGTCTTATATCGGCTCGACACGGTTTGCGGCTTATTTTCAGCAATCGCCCTTTGCGCTTCCTTTTCACTTGCAAAGGGAATAAAATACGCGTGGGCACCTATTCTGTTTTCATGCATTTTTTCATTGTTACACCAAAATTTACGTTCCATTTTTTACTCCCCCATATCCGCGACCGAAATCGCTCTGAATTTCACCTGCTCGCCCGCTGTTTCCGCAAGCTTAAGTACAGCCATACTCATATCAATGTAAGTTCCGCCCTCAAAAAGCATGGTAATATCGTTCGATGCTCCCGTGATGGCGTCGTTTACAGTTTCCACCTTTTCCGTAAGACCGATACTCGAGCAGTCAAACTCCGTGTCGTAATCCACGAAAACAAAGCCTGCCTGCTTTGCAATATAAATATATTCCTCTGCAAGATCCTGCCCTATTTCAAGTGTTGCCGTAAATAAATGCACCTTTATTCCGACGCAATCGTAAATACGCTGCTGCACCTTGGTAAGATATTTCAGCATATCCTCCACTTCATACATACCCCAAAGGGAGTCGATGCAAATTCCAAGCTGTTGACCGCCTGCAAGTATCTTATTCGGAAGCTTGCTGTCGCGGTTGAGCATACTTTCCGACACAAAAACAGTAGCCGAAAAGCCACAGCCGCGCATGGTCGAAAAAAGCGCATCCATTTTATTCGTTTGAATTTCCGTCAGCGCAACGCGAACAGTTTTGCTTGGCATCTGCGCTTCGTCTGCACCGACTGCTATCATGCCGAAAACCGCACATATCAGCACCGCGCAAATAGCTTTTATATATTTTTTCATAAAATACCGCCCTTTAATCTCTTGAGCATTTTTCCGCATCAATTGCCAAAACCACCATCAGCGCCGCCAAAGCGTCTTTCGGGTCTGCAACCTCAATGGAATACGTGTCGGTAAAATTGAAAAGCTCTTTATTTACCGACGCAACACACGCTCCGTTCGCATCCGTTATGTCGTAATCCCATTCCATAAAATCGCCTTCAACGTGCCAACCGTTAAAATCTATATTAAAGCGCGGATGGAAAAAGGAAAACTCCTTAGAAATGCACCCTGCGTATTCATCCTTGATATGAAGCTCAAATTTCGGAAGCCACGTCAAGAGTACCTGCTTTACCGTACCTATATGGTTGCCTGCCGCATCGTGAATATGCAAGCGATGCCCCCATGAAAGCTGACCCTCCACAGTATATACCGTCTGCATATCTTCATTGTAAATATCATAGCTGTCAAACCAAGAGAAAAAACGCTGTTTAAAAAGAAGCTTCATATTACACCTTGAAATAATATATTATATATATTTTTTTATAAACAAAAAGCCGCGATATAGTATAAGTATTATACCATATCACGGTTCTTTTTTCAATAGTCAATATTGAAACCGACTTAACATATCTCTTTCGCTTTGCACTCTTCAATTTCCGCTGCAAGCTTTTCTTTGATATGCTCGGGTAAATAAGGAAGCATTTCATTGAACATGCTTTCGCTATACTGTATGAAAAAGAAATCTTCTGTATTTTGCATCTTTGAAACAGATGAAAACTTTCTCGCCTCCGTCGGAATCTCCTTTTTAGCAAAAAACAATCCGCTTACGATTTTGGGCGACATACTTGCATAGCAAACTCCGCAATCCACAACTTCATCCCATGTCATAACGCGTTTTTGACCTGTAAGAGTGCTTTTGACCTGCACTCCGTTTTCGATAAAAGTCATGTCCATACACGCATTATTTCCGAATATTTTCTGTACGGACCAAAGAGTCATAGGAACAAGTGATAATCCCACAACAATAATAGCGATAGCAAGCGGTATGCTCGGTTCTGCGCCATGTATCACCCCATATCCCGCAAAGCACAATACCGCCATAGCAAATACGCCCGAAAGCATAATCATGTTACATAATGTTTTTGCAACCGGCAAGCAACATTTTTTAAATTTTTTCATTATTATTCTCCTTCAACTATTTCTCGGACTTATTGCGCCTTTTGCTTTGTACTCTGCAACTTCTACAATAAGTTTTTCTTTGATATGCTCAGGTAAATAAGGGAGCATCTGCTTAAACACCTTTTCTCTGTACTGAATAAAGATAAAGTCTTCCGAATTTTTTATGTATGCGGCGTGATAATATCTTCTTTTTTCAGGCGGTACGTACTCTTTCGAAAAATATATTGCACACACTTCAGTCAGTGCTTGCGGTGCTGCTGCATAGCATATTCCGCAATCCGCAACCTCATCCCATGTCATGCTGTATTTTATTCGAAGAAGTGGATTTCTAACTTGCACTCCGTTTTCAATAAACGTCATGTGCATATAGGCACTTTTTCCGTAACTGATTTCTCCTATCAATAAAACTAGTGGCGACGCTATTGTTCCATATATAGTCATAAATATAGCCGGTATCAGTTGCCTACCTGCAATGATAGCAGGTATCGCCACAATCGGAAACATAAGTCCTAATAAGCAAGCAATCACTCCTGCATCAAGATAGCTTCTTATAATAGGTAAACATCCTTTTTTAAACTTTTTCATCAACATCCTCCTTCCGCTTCGACAATTACTCAAAAAACTTCGTTATTTTTATTATACACTTTCCCAATTCTTTTGTCAACAGATATTTCCACACTTTTATACTATCATTTTTCCATCTAAAATATAACTGATTATCGTTGCTATTGTGAACACAAATACAAGTGCTTTATTTCACTTTTATTGCAGCATCATCACCTTCAGCGCCGCAAGGGCTTTTTTCTCAAAGCGCGATATTTGCACCTGCGACGTGCCCAGCAACACCGCTATTTCAGACTGCGTTTTCCCTTGAAAATACCGCATTTCAATTATCGTCCTGTCACGCTCGCTAAGCCGCGACAGCACTTCATGCAGAGCAATAGCTTCGATCATTCCCTCTCCGCTGTCGCCCGTTATCATATCGCCGATTTCACCGCCCGACGACTCATCCCCACCGCAATGCTCATTCAGAGACACAGCAGGAGTCAGCGCATCGAGGGCAAAAACAACGTCGCAAGCAGGCATTTCGGCTTTTTCCGCCAGCTCCTGAACCGTTATTTCTCGGTTGAGCTTCGCTTCCAGCTCTTGCTTTATCCGAATAAGCCCTATTGCCGTTTCTCTTATACCGCGGCTCACCTTTATCATTGAGTTGTCGCGCAAAACGCGGCGTATCTCCCCGATTATCATATGAACGGCATATGTTGAAAATTTTACGTTCATCGTAAAATCAAAATTCAAAATAGCTTTCAGCATCCCCATTGAGCCTATTTGAAACAGATCATCATATTCAAGTCCACGTCCCACGAAGCGCCTTACTGCGCCATGAACGAGACCTGCGTTTTCCTTTATAAGTATTTCACTTGCGTCCCTGTCTTTTTCCTGTGCGCGTTTTATATACATCCGTGTTTCCTTTTCCTGCAAAACGCTTCACCTCGTATATCAATATGTATGGGACGCATCAAAAAGCTTCATATTTTCGCCCTTGCCGCAAAGGTTTTTTCCATCGTCACCGTCGTACCCTTGCCCGGCCTTGACCTTACGGATACTTTATCCATCAGCGTTTCCATTATGGCAAAGCCCATTCCGCTTCGTTCACCTGAGCTATCTCCTGTGTAAAACGGCTCACGCGCCGCATCAATGTTCTCTATCCCAACGCCGACGTCTTTAACGGTAATAATTATGCGCCGTTTCGGACAAAGCTTCGCCGTCACCGTAATTTTACCGAGTGTATCTCTGTAGCCGTGAACGATGGCGTTTGTCACCGCCTCCGATACAGCCGTTTTAACGTCGGACAACTCCTCAAGCGTCGGATCAAGTTGCGAAACAAAGCATGCGCACGAAACACGCGCAAAGGATTCATTTGCCGAGCGGCTGATAAATTCAAGCTTCATGCTGTTTTCCGTTTTCATATCTCATCCATCCCTTCCGTAATCTCAACATATCTGTCAATACCGCCAAGCTTGAACACCTTGAACACAGGCTTTTGCACGTTTTTCATCGCAACAGCCGTACCAAGCGGTGCAAGCAGCCTGTATCGCCCTAAAACAAGACCTATACCCGAGCTATCGGAAAAGCCCACCTGCGCCATATCAAAAATAAGCTTTTTCGGTATCTCTCGGCGAAGCTCCGCATCTATCACAGCGCGCATTTGTACCGTTGAATGATGGTCAATATCTCCGCTGAGATAAACCGTCAACGCCCCGCCCTCTCTTCGAGTTGTAACACCCATGAAAATCGCCTCCAAATAGTCATGACCACCGGCCGTGCCGGTGGCTTGCACAAGCCCCCTTAGGGCATAGAACCGGC
>SVND01000036.1 GCA_015067075.1 Oscillospiraceae bacterium | reverse complement strand
GGAGAAGAAATAGGCAAAAGAAGCCGCATAAGGGAGGGAAGTTTCGAATCCTCCCTCCCTTATGTATCCCTCCTACTAAATCGACTTTTTCATTATTTTACTTGCTCCAATTTTTCGGCATTGCGTTCATGAAAAAGTGCTTTTTGCTTGTCGGTAGAATATGCTCGGTGGTTTTTGCCGTAATTTTAAAGCGTGTGTTGATGTTTTTTTATTGTTTTTTCTCTTTAAACTTGTTCGCTCCTCTCATCCGCTGCGCAAATTTTCTTCCATTTCACATTATTTGTTGAGCGTCGGGGATAAATGCTCCGCACGGAGACTTTTTTCCTGATAAAACAGCCGTAAGCGGCGCTATGATTTTTCTCATTCGAAAGCATAGCGACTGAGGGAGGGATGACTCAAAATCACGTAAAAAGAGCAGGGATAAAAATCCCTGCTCTTTGCTTATTCACTTCTTACAGAGCATTGAAAAGTCTGTATACCGTAAGGATAGACTGTTCTCTCGTGTATGTGCGAAGGGGGCTGAAGTTGGGAGGTGTTGTTGTAGATGTGCCGTTCATAACACCTATTGTGTTTACATAGTAAATAAACTCTTTTGCCCATGCATAGATATCGTCTGCGTCTGCAAATGCTACTTCGCTTGCTGTGATATCAGCGCCAAGTACCTTTGCCGCAAGTGCAAGCATCTTCGCAGCTTCCTGTCTTGTGATGTTTGCAGAAGGATCGAATGCACCGCTGGAGCGTCCGTTTACGATGCCAAGCTTTGCTGCTGCAATTACATTTGCGCTATCTGTATCAGGGAAGGATACATCCGCCTTTGCATCTGCGTAGCCTGCGATAACGTCAGCGATAGCTTTGCCGCTCTTCTTTTCGATCATCTTGATGATAAGATCGCAGAAATCGCTTCTTGTGATGTCCGTTGTGTATGCGCTGTTTACGTGTTCGGGAACAAGGTCTGCTTCGAGAGCCTTGAGGATCTCTTCCTTTGCCCATGCAGAAGGCTCGCCGTTAAGTGTGGGAGCTACAGGGGCAGGCGTGGGCTCTACAGGAGCAGAGCCGTATTCGATAGGTGTAAGGCTTGCATAGTCAGCAACGGGAGCATCGCCTTCAACGAGTGCAAGACCGTCAAACCATGCTGTACCTGCCATACATGCCCAAAGAATTACGGCGCAGTCTACAAGATATCCTTCAGTTGTTTCAGGTGTTGTGAAGGAAACGCTGATAAGAGTCCAATCCTTTGTACCTGTTACAAGCTCGGAGCGAACATCAGTAAATCCTGCTACAGGAGTATGATTATAATTCTTAGCTTCAACGCTGACTGCTGCGCCTTCAGTGCCGAGAACCTTCTGAGTCTTTACATATGCCTGGAAGGTATATGTCGTGTTGGGCTTAAGAAGCTCGGAGTTGAACCAAACTTGTGCACATTCATGTTGCTTTGTCTTGTCAACTATCTTAAGTCTGATGGACTTTGTACCGAACTTGACGTTTTCTGTGTCAAAATCCATATAGTCGGACGGGAACCAACCGCCGTCAATCTTTTCGCCATCAGCTATCCAGCTTCCGATTGCCGGAGGAGTAATAGGACCACCGGGACAATAGGCAAGGGCGCTGGCATGTTGATGAATAATGTTTGTGCCTTCTTCGTCAAGCGGAAGAAGATTCTTAACTTCTGCACTGCTTCCGAAACCAACTGTCATAGTAAGTAGCATTGCAATTGCGAGGATAAAGGATAATGCTTTTTTCATTGAGTTTACCTCCTGTTTTGCTATTTGAAATAGCTTATTGTAGCTATAATGATACCACAATACTTTTTTCATGTCAATTATCAGGAAATAAATCATGTGAGAATTGTGCTAAATATGAGAATTGTGCTTGTTTTTTCGTCTTTATGCTTATTGGGCTATAAAAAAGCAAAAAAACGAAGCTGTTTGCCTCGTTTTATACATAGCTTCTTTCCAGCGTTGCCACCACATAGTAGCTTTTATTCTTTTTCATAATCAAATATTGATATAGCTGTGGAATAATAAGTCTTGTTTTATTATACATGGTAATTTTTCTTGTCCTAGGCCATTTTACACCTGCAAAAAAACATCGGATTTTTGGAAATAAACTTTGAATTTTTATACTAAAAATTATATATTTAAGTGATATATAATTTAAGTATTGATTTTTTTCTCGTTTCGGTATAAAATATATGTATATATAAAATTGAGGTGAGTGTATGCGTATAATTGATATATCCCGCGAGCTTTTGTCGGCTAAGGTTTATCCCGGCGACCCCGTACCGAAGCATAGCTTTGTTGAAAAGATGGAAAACGGCAAGGATTACAATCTTTCTGCGCTGTTTTGCTGTAGCCATGCGGCGACTCATTGCGATGCACCTCTTCATTTTATCGAGGATGGCAAGACGACGGAGGAGCTTGATATGAAAGCTTTTTTCGGTGCTTGCACGGTGCTCACGCTGCCGAGGCGCGAGGTCACGGGTGCAGATATTGACGAGATATATCCGCGCGGATGCCGCAGGATACTGCTTCGCACAAACAATGTGGCGAAGCTTACGAAAAGTGCGGCGCAGGTCATCGCAGACAACAAGCCGCTGCTTGTGGGAATCGACTGTGCATCAATAGGAAGCGGCGAGGATAACACGGCGATACATCGTATTTTACTTGGTGAGGGAATAGCTGTTTTGGAGGGGCTTGACCTTTACGATGCCCCTGACGGTCGGTATTTTCTTTGCGCCGCACCCATAAAGATAGAGGGCAGCGAGGCTGCACCCGTAAGGGCTGTGCTTTTGCAAAACGCCATATACACAGAAACATAAGAGGTAAAAATGGTAATAGATTTTCATGCGCATATTTTCCCCGATACGCTGGCGCCGAGGGCTGTAAAATCCCTGACGGATAATACGGGCGGACTTTACTCGCCTTGTACGGACGGTACGGCGGCGGGGCTTACGGCATATATGGATGAATGCGGAGTTGATATTTCCGTAGTACAGCCTGTGGCAACGAAACCGACGCAGATAACCCGCACTAATGAATGGGCTGTCAATACGGCGAATGAACGGCTTATATTTTTCGGCGCGTTTCATCCGGACACGGACGATTACAAGCGCGATATAGATCATATCTGCGCGCTTGGGTTTAAGGGAATAAAGCTGCACGCTGAATATCAGGATTTTCAGCTTGATGAGCCGAAAATGCTGAAAATTTACGATTACGCATTCAGCCGAGGTCTTATTATTTTACAGCACGCAGGCTTCGACCCTGCATATAAGCCGCCGTTTCGCACTTCGCCGAAGCAATTTGCCAATGTGGCAAAGCAGATGCAGGGCGGTATAATGATAGCGGCGCATTTCGGCGGTCACGACCAATGGGATGATGTGGAAAAATATATAGTAGGTACGAATATATACATAGACACGTCGATGGGCTTTAGCTATTATAAGCACGAGCAGTTTTTACGCATAGTAAAAAGCCACGGCTCGGACAAGGTGCTGTTTGCCACGGATTCACCGTGGAGCCGTGCCGAGGAGGAGATTGCGGCGCTTGAAAGCATGGAGCTGACACGGCAGGAAAAGGATAATATATTTTATAAAAATGCAAAAAGAATACTTAACGTATAGGAGAAAAAATGAAATATAAAGCAGTTCTATTTGACCTTGACGGCACACTTGCCGATACGCTTGCGGACCTTGCCGCAGGATGCAACAAAGCACTTGCTGATTTTGGATATCCGCCCCATGAGAAAGAAAAGTACAAATATTTTGTAGGTAACGGCGCAATGGTGCTTATGCAGCGCATATTGCCTGTCGATGCACCCGAAGGCAAGTATCTTGAGCTTCGAGAGAGATTTAATTATCATTACGGAAACGGTCTGCTGGATACTACCTGTCTTTTCGACGGGATAGAGAAGATGCTTAACGACCTTAAGGCGGAGGGCGTTAAGCTTGCGGTATTTTCAAATAAGCCCCATGATATGACGAAAAAGATAATGGATACGCTTTGCAAGGACGGCGTATTTGAATGCGTGTACGGTCAATCGGAAAAAATGCCGAGAAAGCCTGACCCGACGGCATTGCATATCATTTGTAAGGAAATTGGCGTTACCGAGGCTGACTGTGTATACGTGGGAGACAGCGGTGGAGATATGAAGGTTGCCGCGGCGGCAGGCATGGACAGTATCGGTGTTTTATGGGGATTTCGTAAGGAAGACGAGCTTTGTGAAAGCGGTGCGACACATATCGCAAAAACAGTACATGATATAACGGATATCGTACTTGGCTAAAATGCTTGCATTTACAAGCGAAAAATGGTATAATAAACAAATAAGCTCTGCCAAGGCGGAGCAAAAGTTAAGCTTGAAAGGATATTTTTGAAATGGATGCTTCACAGGAAAATAACAATATGCAAACAGAGCAGGAAAATAATGCGGCAGAGAATATCGCTGAAAACGAACAGATAACGGAAAATCAGCCTGAAGCTACAGAAGTAAAAGCAAAGACTGAAGAAAGCGGTACGACTCGCCTTGTGAGAGAAACGTTCGATTGGGTTGAAGCGGCTGTTTTTGCGGCAGTCACGGTAATATTGCTGTTTACCTTTGTGTTCCGCCTTGTTACCGTTGACGGCAGCTCCATGCAAAATACGTTCCAAAACAAAGATAAGGTAATAATCTCAAGCATCAATTATACACCTCAGCGCGGAGACGTTGTTGTTTTGGTGCAGCCTTCGTATAGGGAAAACCATCCCATGATAAAGCGCATAATTGCTCTTGGCGGTGATACGGTGCAAGTGGATTGCTATACGGAGCAGGTAACCGTAAACGGAGAGGTGCTGCAGGAGGATTATATCAAAGAACAGCACATTGTGGGCTATGCAGATATAGGCGGTGAGCCATATGTTGTACCTGAAGGACACGTATACGTAATGGGTGACAACAGAAATAATTCCACAGACAGCAGAAGCTCTCTTGTGGGACCTGTTGCTGTTGAAAATATTTTAGGTCACGTTGTATTCCGCGTAATGCCCTTGAGCGGATTTGGATTTATAGAAGGATAGGTATAAAAGGTGGAAGAAAACTCTACACTCAATTTACAATGGTATCCCGGACATATGGCGAAAACTCGCCGTGTTATCGCGGAAAATCTTAAGCTTGTTGATATCGTGCTTGAAATAGCTGACGCGCGTATACCGCAAAGCAGTCGTAACCCCGACCTTGCGGCAATATTGGGTACAAAGCCGCGTCTGCTGATACTGAATAAAATAGATATTGCCGATGCGAATGCGACGGCACAATGGGAGAAAAAGCTGACGGCACAGGGTGAAAACGTGCTGTGTGCAGACTGCCTTTCGGGCGCAGGACTGAATAAGCTCATGCCGAAGATACAAAACGTGCTTTCGGAAAAGCTTGAGCGATTTAAAAGCCGCGGTCTTACGGGACTTGCCGTTCGTGCAATGGTCGTGGGCGTGCCCAATTCGGGCAAATCGTCACTGATCAACAGATTGGCGGGACAAAAGGCGGCAAAGGTAGAGGACAGACCGGGCGTTACAAGAACGAAGCAGTGGATACACGCAGGCAAACAGCTTGAGCTTCTTGATACACCCGGAATACTTTGGCCGAAGTTTGAAGATAAGCAGGTGGGCTTACATCTTGCATTTACGGGCGCTGTACGCGATGAGGTAACTGATATAGAAACGCTTGCGTCGGAGCTTTTGAAGGTACTTGCGGCGAAATACCCCGATGCGCTGACTGCGCGATATAAAATGACGCCTGATGCGTCGGCGGAGGGCATAGATCTGCTTTATCAGCTTTGCAGAAAGCGCGGATTTATTATGGCAGGAAATGAGCCTGACACGGAGCGCGGAGCAAAGATACTTTTGGATGAATTCCGCGGAGGAAAATTGGGCAGGATAACATTGGAATAAAATTTGTAAAAAAGTGAGGACGAAAAAATGCTTAAAAGATTATTTGCGCTTATAATGGCACTTATGCTTACATTCGGCACTTTTACCGTTATGGCAGAAGAAGACAAGACGTCTTGGCTTACGATGGATTTTGAGCATTCCACAACGCAGGAAAAATTTGCAGGCACGGTGGATAACACAAGCATATCTTATCAGGGTATGGGTAATAAAGTCCGCGTTGTTGAAGATGAGCCCATATCGGGAAGGAAGTCCTTGCAGATAAATACTGCTGATATGCGTTGGTGGTCCATGAGCGTTGAGGCAGCGAAAATGTTTGTCACTTTCAAGGTGAAAGCAACCGAAAAATTTGCAAACACCTTGGCACTTTCAATAACAACGCAGGACAGAGCTACAGATAACGGCGGAATGGGCGGAAAAATAATTGAAGTCACACTTAAGGATGAAAAGCCTGTTTTGTGCAATGTGGCAGGCGATGTCATTGCGGAGCTTGAGCGTGACGTAAGCTATACTGTAACGGTTGAAATAACAAGAGGCTCGGCGCAGTATGACGTATTGCTCAACGGCGAAAAGCTTGAGGCTAAAAACTTTTACATAAGTCCTATTTATTATATTGCAGGTATGAGAATTGACGTTTTTCAGGCTTCTATCGGCGGTGGCGGATATGTATTTTTAGATGACGTTGAAGTTTATACTCCATCTACAACTCCACAGAAGTATTCCACGCAGGAAATAGGCGATATACCTGAAGTAGTGCTTCCTGAGGTGAAAGAACAGCAGGGAACATACCTGTTCTACAATACTACACAGGTTGAGCTCACCGAACCTGTAATTTTTGAGGATGAAACGGCATACATTCCCTTGAATGATCTGCTTAAAACAATGGGCGGTGAATACGAGAGCGGTGACAAGGGCGACCTTACAATAACTGCAGGCGACGTTACAGGCGTTGCCACAGAAGGTGATAAGGAGCTTATTGTCGGCGGTGACGTTATTGAGCTTACCCATGCGCCGAAATCCTATGCGAGAGTTATGTACGTTCCGGCAAACCTTGTAAACGAGCTTTTCAAATGCAAGGTTTGGTATGACGAGCATGGCGATACGATAGTCATTTCCGACAGCAAATACGCAAACGACGATATTTTGCGTATCATTAACGGAAAGCTGTATCAGAACGGCGAGCCTTACTATGAAATAAGCTTTAATAAATTCGACCTTGCATGGCAGATAAGCGCAGATTACTTCCCGAGCAATATGTATCCGTCGGAAAAGTATACGTATGAAGCGGCAGAAAGAGCCTTGGCAAAGCTTAACGAGCTTGGCTTCCGCTCCATCCGTGTATTCTGCTCCACAACTGCAGGTGCGGACGTGCTTCAAACGGAAGAAACAAAGGCACAGTATTACGAAGCTTTTGATAAGATGTTTGATCTTTGCGATAAGTACGACATACAGGTAGTTGTATGTATGGGACTTCCTTCGCAGACGTTCCTTGCGCAGGAATATGTTGACGGTGTCGGATATGTGCGCAAAAACGATACTGTTTTGGATCTGATAACAAAACCTGATTGCGAATCGAGACAAACTCTTTACAGCTATATCGAGGAGTTTGTGGGAAGATATAAGGACAGAAAAAGCGTTCTTATGTGGGAGATAGTCAACGAGGGTAACCTTGAGGCTGATATCGGTCCTACTGTTGGTAAGCCGACATATTCGCTGATGCAGCTTGGCGCGTTTTACAAAGATTGCGCTGAAAAAATACGTCAGGTCGATCCCGAAAGACTTATAACGGGCGGCGACTCCGTGCTTCGTCCGGCACAGTGGAATTTGTTCGAGGGCACTATGGTTGGTTTGCCGACAAACAACTGGCTCAAAGATAATATGGAACAGCGCTTGTGGGCACTTTGGACTATAAACAGTGCTCTTGACGTAATAAGCTGTCACGGCTACAGCGTTGGTATTCCCGAAAACGGCGAAAGCTACTGCTATGATGAAGATTACAACGATAAGCTTATAACCTTTGAACAGCTTATGGATGAAGCGAAACGTCTTGGAAAGGTGCTGTATAACGGTGAAACGGGCGGTGCGTTCAACAGAGGAGAGCTTGCTTTGCAGGATCCCGCTATTGCAGAAGGTCAAAAGCAATTCCTTGACGAAATGATCAATGCAGGTGTTCAGCTTACACATTGGTGGGCATTCAACTCCGACAGACAGGGCTTTGATGACAATGTTACATGGAACGTAACGGAGGAGCTTCACGGATTTACATTGGAAGCTATTACAGAGGCAAATAAGGAAATTCAGGCAAAATACGTTGTAAATGGGCTTGCAAAGGCAAATACAGCGGTTGTTGAGCCGCCGATTACTCCTACACCGACGGAAATTCCCACGCCTACACCGACGCAAGCTCCCACAGCAACGCCTACTGTAGCTCCTGAGCAAAGCGGTACAGATGATTCGACGCCTACGCCTACAGAAGCTCCCGATACAACTGAAGATGACGGAAGCATGCTTACGGTTATAATCGTGTGTGCAATTATTGCCGCGGCGGTAATAGTAGTTGTTGTCATTTTAATAGTACGCGCAAGGCGTAAAAAGGCTTAAAATCAGAAAAATTTACGGTGACTATGAGTAATACGTGGAAAAAACTTGATAATGCGGCGAAGATATTCCCGTCTGCAGTGAACAAATCGGATACACAGGTGTTTCGTATAGTGTTTGAGCTTAAACAGCCTATAGAAAGCGCTGTGCTTCAACAAGCGCTTGACGAAACGCTGGATGTATTTGAGCTGTACAAAAGCGTTATGCGGCGGGGAATATTCTGGTATTATCTTGACCCATCGGATATAAAAGCGATAGTGCACGAGGAGAAAAAAGCTCCGTGCCGTCCCATATATGTAAAAGGAAAGAAAAAACTGCTGTTCGACGTGTCGTATTACGGAAACCGAATAAATTTGGAAATGTCCCACGTGCTCTCCGACGGTACGGGTGCGCTGAATTTTATGTCGGCTCTCGTAACGTCCTATCTTGCAAAAAAACAAAATAAGCAGGAACCGACAAGCTTTTACGATGCCTCGCGCTCACAGATGGCTGATGACAGCTTTTATCACTATTATGAGCGTGAAAAGGGTAGAAACATAGAAAAAAATAAGAGAGCCTGCTCATTGCGCGGTGCAAAATACGAAGAAAACAGGCTGAAAATAATATGCGGTAAAATGAGCGCAAGCGATGTGCTTAAGCTTGCCCGTGAGGAAAAAACGTCCATCACGGTGCTTTTTGCGGCGCTGATGATAGAGGCTATCGGCAACTATGTTTCTTTAGCCGATAAAAAGCGGCGTCCCGTAATTTTGGCTGTCCCTGTCAATTTGAGAAATCACTTTCCGTCGGAAAGCGCACGCAATTTTTTTAGCGCTCTTTATATAGGATATGATTTTTCAAAAGGTGATGGGTCGAGAGCTGATATTATCGGCAAAGTGGCTGAACAGCTGAAAGAAAAGCTTAAAAAAGAAAATCTTGCCCATATTATGAATGGCTATTCTACAGTAGAACATAACTTTTTCATAAGAATTGCTCCGCTTTTGCTGAAAAATATAACGCTGAAAACAGCATATAAGCTCAATAGTAAAAAATCCACGGCAGGTCTGTCCAATGTTGGGGTGATAAAGCTTCCTGACGAAATGGCGGAGCTTGTGGATGGCGCGTATATTTTTTCGGGAACGGCGGATATGCAGGCGTGCGTATGTACTGTCGGCGATAATTTGACAGTAAGCTTTTCCTCGCCGTTTATCAGCTCTGATATACAGCGTGGATTTTTCCGTGCGCTTACCGAAAAAGGCGTGAATGTTGAGATCACGGCAAATTTGATTGGTGGCGAGGATAAGACGGAGGCGTAGGATGATTTTGCCGAAAGTGAGGCGATACCGATGAAAAAATGTGAAAAATGCAATGTTGATGTCCGAGGCGTTCATACGGTGTGCCCTCTTTGCCAAAGCAAGCTCAAGGGAGAAGATGATCAGCGTGTTTTTCCGAGGGTGCTTACGTTATATAAACAGTTTGCACTTTTGTTTAAAATAATGCTCATGGGCACGGTGGTTGCTACGGCGGCATCTGTTGCAGTAAACGTACTTATACCGCAAAGCGGCACATGGAGCAAGTTTGTCGTGTTTGGCGTCGTATGCTTTTGGATAACGGTGGCAGTGGCGCTTCACAAAATAAACAACATTCCCCAAAGCATAACAAGTCAAACGGTAGTTATCTGCGTGCTCACTGTTTTGTGGGACTTGCTCACTGTTTGGCATGGCTGGTCCATAGATTATGCTATACCGATAACGTGTACGGCGGCAATAGTTGCGATGTTTGTTTTATCGCTTGTTCTTAAGTGGGAAGCGTCGGACTATATAATGTTTATGTTCACGGATGTTTTTTTTGGAATGATAACACTTGTTTTTTACCTTATAGGACTTGTCCATGTGGCGATACCGACTGTTTGCTGTATTGCAGTAAGTGCGGTGGCGCTGATATGGATGATAATATTTGAAGGTAAAAGAATGCGCGAGGAGTTTACAAAAAGATTTCATTTATAAAAGAAATGGCAGAGGAGATGTAGCGAAAACACATCTCCTTTTTTTATGTTGAGATTAGTGAGAAAAAATCATTTTAAAAGGCTTGAAGCGCTCATTTAGTGAGTAAATCTCAAACACTTTCTTTTTTATGTAAATTTGCACAATTTGACATATTGTTGTTCAAAAATAACTAAAAAACGCACAGTTTTGCGCAAAAAAATGTATGGTTTTTCTATTGACATAAGGAAAATATTATGATATAATTGCGGACATAAATCATAAAAGAAAGGGCGAAAAAACTATGAAAAGAATAATAGCACTCCTTTTAGCAGCTGTAATGGTATTCACTTTTGTGGCTTGCTCAGGCAGTGGAAACGGTGAAGATGAATCGACACCTACACCTGCTCCCGGCACAGATGCAACTCCGACAGGAGCGGAAGTTGACTATACCGAAGGCGGTAAGTATCTTAATTTCCCCGGCGCAAATGGTGATGACAATCTCAAGCTTCCTGCTTTGGAGCTTACGAGCAATGAAGTTACATTCCTTACTCATGATGCTCCCGCAGACCCCAGCCTTGACAGGTTTATCGCTTTCCGCGATGCATATGGCGCATCCTTGAAGGTTACTGTAGTTGGCGCTTCTGACCGTATAACTAAGTTTGTTGCGGCTGTAATGGGCGGCGAATCTCCCGACATGTTTAACTATGATTTCAGACCGTCTCTTGTAAACAAGGGTTACTGCGCTCCTTGGGATGACTATATTGATTTTTCTCTCGGACTTTGGGATGATGTAAGAGCATCTCTTGATAATGTAAAATTCAAAAATCATTATTATACGGTCGGCACGGCTCCGAGCCGTTGGAACTCCCTTATTTATTATAATACGGAAATATTTGAAGAGCTTTCCCTTAAGACTCCGAAAGAATATTACGATGAAGGTAATTGGACATGGACGACAATGCGTGAGCTTGCTCTTCAGGCAACGGTCGATGCAGACAGCGACGGTTCACCTGAGATTTACGGATTTGCTTGCGGTGCTTGCCCCGGATTTTTCTATTCTGCAGGTAAAGCACTTGTGGAATATAGTGATGAAGGTGCTATAAACAATATGAAGAGCGCTGAAGTTGCTCGCGCTATGCAGTTTTATACAGACCTTGTCGTAAACGACGGTTCTACACTTTACGGCGAAGATCTCAGAAAAGAATTTGCGGCAGGACAGATCGCTATGTACTGCGCATCCGGATGGTACTGCTTCAGCTGGGGCGATATGATGCTTAATCAGACGTTGGAGCTTGTTCCTTTCCCGAAGGATCCTGACGCTGACGCTTACTATGTACACGAAGTATTCGGTTCTTATATGATGGGTAAAGATTCTCCCAATCCTTACGGAGCTGCAGCTTATATGTACTCAGCATTGTATGATAACTTCAATACTCAGGAAAAAATAGAAAAGACAAGTGAAGAGCGCGTTGAAGAAGGCGGCTGGTCGAACGAGATCGATGATATGATCATGACGATGTGTTATGAAAATAAAGTCCCCGTTCTTTCCACATGGAGCACATTTGAGCTTGGCGAATTCTGGGGCGAGATCTGGTTTGGACCTCACCTTGGTGAACCTTGGTCTGCTATAGCTGAAGAGGTCGCACCGCAGGTTGATGAAAAGATCCGCATAGCTTTTGAAGAATAAAAAGGTTTAATAAGCTTCGGCTCGGTAAGTATTGCCGTGCCGAAGCTTTTCTTTTGCAAAGGAAATTTTGTATAAAAAATAGTCAATAAACGCCTGTTTTTGTGCAAAAAATGCATATATTTTTCGTTTGTGATATGATAAAATTATATCATAATCATAAAAGAAAGGGCGAAAACACTATGAAAAGAATAATGGCACTCCTTTTGGCAACCGTAATGATTTTCACTTTTGTGGCTTGCTCAGGCGGCGGAAACGGTGAAGATAAATCAACACCTACACCTGCTCCCGGCACAGATGCAACTCCGACAGGAGCGGAAGTTGACTATACCGAAGGCGGTAAGTATCTTAACTTCCCCGGTGCAAACGGCGATGACAACTTAAAGCTTCCTGCTTTGCAGTTTACGAGCAACGAATTTACCTTACTTACTCATGACGCTCCCGCAGAGTTCGAAATTGACAGATTTGTAGCTCTCCGCGATGCATACGGCTTAACAAGAAACGTTATCGTTGTTGCGGCTTCTGACCGCGTAACGAAGTTTGTTGCTTCCGTTATGGGCGGCGAATCCCCCGATATGTTTAACTATGCATTCTTGCCGTCTCTTATAAATAAAGGCTACTGCGCTCCTTGGGACGATTATGTAGATTTCTCTCTCGGTCTTTGGGATGAGCTTAGAGCATCCATGGAAAACGTTAAGTTCAAGGGCCATTATTACACGATCGGCACACAGGCAAGCCGTTGGAACTCTCTCATTTATTACAATACGGAAATATTTGATGAGCTTGCTCTTAAAACTCCGAAGGAGTATTATGACGAAGGCGATTGGAACTGGAACACAATGCGTGAATTGGCACGTCAGGCAACAGTTGACGCAGACGGCGACGGCTCACCTGAAATTTACGGCTTCGCTTGCGGTGCAACGCCCGGCTTTTACTATTCAGCGGGTAAAGCTCTTGTCGAATTCAGCGATGAAGGAGCTGTAAACAACATGAAGAGCGCAGAGGTTGCTCGCGCTATGCAGTTCTACACAGACCTTGTTGTAAACGACGGTTCAACACTTTACGGCTCCGACTTCAGAAAAGAATTTGGGGCAGGTCAGATCGCTATGTACTGCGCTGCAGGTTGGTACTGCTTCAGCTGGGGCGATATGATGCTTAATCAGACGGTTGAGCTTGTTCCTTTCCCGAAGGATCCCGAGTCCGATGTTTACTATGTACATGAAGGCTTTGGCTCTTACGTTATGGGTGCAAATTCTGCCAACCCGTACGGTGCGGCGGCACAGATATATTCCACATTGTACGATAAGTACAACACGCAGGAAGAAATTGAAAAGACAAGTGAAGAGCGCATTGAAGAAGGCGGATGGTCAAATGAAATTGATGACATGATCATGACAATGTGCTATTCCGAGGATAAAGTTCCTGTTCTTACAACTTGGGAAATTTTCGAGCTTGGCGAATTCTGGGGCGATATCTGGTTCGGACCTCACCTTGGTGAGCCTTGGTCTGTAATCGCAGAAGAAGTTGCACCGCAGATCGATGAAAAGATCCGCTTGGCTTTCGAAGAATAAGAATAACATATAAAAAAGCTCTTACTGAATGTTCAGCAAGAGCTTTTTGTTTTTATTCTGTTATATCAGGCATACCTGTAATGGGAGGCATCTCGTCGCCATGGACAACAGCGTGATCAAACCTGTCGTTGTCGGTGAAATATACTGTTATGGTACGGAATCCATCGGAGTATGCCCAGATTTCAGCGTTTTCCGCGGGGAGACCGTATGTGGGAAATCCCCATTTATCCATCAAAGCGTTCTTGGAATAGCCTTTAAGAATATCGTTAATTTCTTCTTCGCTCTTTTCTTCGATTGCACTGAGAATGGGAAGATCATCTATACTCGGTGAGCAGGAAATAAAAGCGAAAAAGCACATAAAGATCATTAAAAAAACTAAGACTTTTTTCATTTTATACTCCTTTAAATTGCAGACATAATTTCGTCGCGCATACGAATAGCTTCTTTGCGTGCCGCATCGGCAAAATCGTCGGTTTTTGCTTCCTTCCAAGCGCAAAGTATCTTGCGGGAAGAGTTTATAATTGCGCCTAAGCCGTTTTTATCAAATGCGCCTGCAATATCCTTTGCTGTGCCGCCTTGAGCGCCGTAACCGGGAACAAGGAAGAAAACAGAGGGGAATTTTGCACGAAGTTCAGCAAGCTGCTGGGGATATGTTGCGCCGACAACAGCACCGACCTCGCTGTAACCGTCTTTTCCGCAAAGGCTCTTGCCCCATTCGGAAACGTAGTTTCCCATGCGTTCATATATGGGCATATCTCCGCAAATAAGATCCTGAAGCTCGCCTGAAGATTTGTTGGAGGTTTTGACAAGAACGAAGATCATGCGCTTATTTTCTTCGCAAAGCTTAACAAAGGGAGCGACACCGTCACTTCCCAGATAGGGCGAAACAGTAAGAGCGTCAGCACCGAACGGCTCGCAGACTGTGCCGCCAACGTCAACGGTGCCGAGGTATGCTGTAGCGTAAGCGGAGGCGGTAGAGCCGATATCGTTGCGCTTTCCGTCTAAAATAACGTACATTCCGCGCTTTTTAGCATATTCAACCGTTTCATACAAAACCTTTACACCTTGCCAGCCGAGACGCTCATAATATGCAGATTGAGGCTTTACAGCGGGGACGATATCATAAAGAGCGTCGATGAGTGCTTTGTTGTAAGCTAAAACAGCCTGCGTTGCGCCTTCGAGGCTGTTGCCGTACTGTGCAAGCACACCTTCGCGGAATGATTCGGGAATGTATTCAAGCATAGGATCAAGACCTACAACGGTGGGGTTTTTCAAGGTGCGGATCTTTTCACAAAGAATATTAACAGACATAGTATTCCTCCCAAAATTTATTATAATAAGAATAACATATTATTGCAAAAAAATCAAGTGTTTTCGCCCATCTCGCGCAAAGTACACGCAATAGTTGCAACGGCGTTTATGGTAAATGCCTGCATGGGCTGCATGGCAATGACCTTTTCGGTTGCATATCGCTTTGTAAAGTGGGGTAGAATTTCATCTGCGTTAAGACCGCTATGAGCAAGCTCGGTTACAAAATCTCTGCAATCGGACAGGCTTTTTTCGGCAAGCGTGAAAAAGCTATTGGCATCTTCGCCGAAAAGGCATCCTTGATGGGGCAGAGAAATTGTACTAAAGGGGATTTGCGAGCAGCGCTTGACGGCATCAAGGGAAGTTCGGCACGAGGTGAGATAGGCGGGAGCGACTGTCCCTTCGCATATGTAAACACCGCACGTTTCCGAAACGGTCAAGAGAGCAAGCTCATCAATGAAAAAGCTGAGGGAGTCGCGAGTGTGTCCCGGAGTTTCATATACGCGGACTGTCAAATCGCCAAGGGAAACAGTATCACCGTCACAAACCTCCATATCGCAGTGAAATGCATCATCGCTATACTCATAAAAAGGAGCTTTTGGCGCGTAGAGCGAATATGCATTTTGTGAAAGCTCACGAATGACGCGGCGAGGCGTGGCTTTTAAAAGAACAGCCGCGCCGACAGGTGAGGTTACGAGCTTTAAATCGGGCCAACGGTCGCGGAAAGCGGGGAGAGCGCCGATATGATCGTAATGAGTGTGCGTTGCAAAAATGTAATCAAGCGCTCTGCCGTTCAATGCTTTTTCAACGGCATCAATGGTTTTGTCGGCGCAAAAAAGCATACCGCAATCGAAAAGTGCTGTTTTTTCGCTGCCGATAATAAGCTTGCCCTCGCTTGTGCTGTGGGCAATGCATGAAATAAATCGGTTCATTTTTTTAGAATACCTTTCGTAAAGTGTGAAAAAAGCTTATAAAGAGCAAATCCCATGGAAATGCCCAAAAGGTTTAGTAAAAGATCGTCTATGTCCAAAAAGCCTCGAAGGGTAAAAAGCTGTGTAAGCTCAACAATAATTATTGCCGTACCGCTATATACAAGGCAGCGCAAAAAGGTTCTTGTTTTTTGCAAAAGATAAGGCAAAAAAACACCTAACGGCACAAAAACAAATATATTACCAAAAAAATTGACAAAGGAATGAGTAAAATTAGAAGATGCTGCCATGGAATAAATATATCGAATTACAGTTTTAAAGGGGATAAGGTTTATCCTGCTTTTAAGCGTCTCCCAATAGGAATGGACGGGGATACCGATGCGGTCTTTGAAAAACAAAAGCCAAATCATCACAGCGCAGTAAATGATGAATATCGTGATAGCAGATATTCGAAAAAGCTTTTTTGACATTGCCGTCTCCTTTTAGTATGAAAACAAATTTTTTAAATCTATATCAGCTAAAAATACGGCGCCGTATGACATTGTAAGGTGGAAAAGGGAAGTATTCCATTTTGTATCCTTGCCCCAGCCCTCAAAGGTGGTCGTTGCGTCTTCGCGCAGCATACGAAGCCATGCGTTTTCATCTGTCATCATATTATAGATGAGATGATCATGTCCGTGGCGCACAAGTCCCTCGATCAATGGGAAGGCGCAGAAGAACGAAACGGCGCTGATGCTTTTTTCTTTTATCATTTTTAAAATATTTTCCGTGAACTTTTCATCGGGGCAAAGTCCGTATGCAAAGGGGAAAATATTACCGACGAAGCTTGTGTGATGAGTGTACAAGCCGTCTTTAAAAAGGTGCTTTTCGGGAATGTAAAAGGCTTTGATAAATGCGTCAACAAAGGGCTTTTCCTCGCGGTATTCAGGCGTGCCGATAATTTTTGCAATGGAATTGGCAATTTTAATGGATTCGATATAGTAAGCGTTGATGGAAATATGCGGTTCATGGCAGACAAAGCCCTCGGCAATGCTGACATCGTAACCGTCTCGGAAATTGTCGGGCCATTCAACGACGCACCATTTGTCTAAATCCCCAAGCAGATAGTCCTTTTCGTAATCACGGCGATAGGATTCAAGAAGCTTTGTTACTTTGGGATAATTGAGCTTTAAAAATTCAATATCACCTGTGAGACGATAATGCCATAAAACAAGTTTTATGAGCATCAGCGGATACTCCGCTATCTCTTGCATTTGAGAGCAATTCAGACAAGTTACTAATCCATCGGTGATAAAATCGGAAGAAAATGCATCGTTTATCAGCTTGCGCACCATGCAATCGTCGCCCGTCAAAACCATATGTGTCAAAGCGGTATAGCATCCGTCTCCGACGTAAAAGCCCTTTTCACGCTCCATGCAGTCCAAAACAGCCTCTTGTACGCCGTATTTTTGTGTGTGAACACAAAGCTGCCATATTTTATTGAGTGATTCATTTGCGGCAAAATCGCTTTTGAGGGAAGCTGTAAGCTCAAAGGGATAGTGGCGTGCGTTTAAATAAATGTCCTCGATAACACAGCCTTCGGGCAAGGTCAGCTGTGCATATCTGAAAGCCTTGTAATCAAACTGATCAAGTGTGTTTGTGCCGTCAGCTAAAAGCCATGCTTCTTCATATGTGCAGTTTGCACGAAGAATATATCGCACGGTGCCGTCGTCGTCAAGGTCTTGTCCAAGCTGAACGGTTATGGTGTCGCCGCTTTTGCCCGATACGCGGGCGCAAAGATAGCCGACATAGTTTGAGCCAAAGTCAAAAATGGTATAGTTGTCTTGGTTTTTTACATTTACGGGCTTGATCTGCTCGAAAACAAGCAGATCTGTGCTTTGCGGGCGTAAAGTGTGATCCGTGAACTGTGAAAGCTTTGCCGAAGCCCAATAGCTGTCGTCAAACGCGGGAGCTTCAAAGCCGATTTCCTTTGCGCGGCAATCGTACTGCTCCAAAAAGCCTGTGCTGTAACCGACAACACCCATCTCTTTGTAAGCGCTGTGAACGGCAGTTTTAAAGCTTTCGTCGCTGAAAACCACAGTTTCATCGTTTACTGTGAGGTCTAAAATCAGACCGTGCCTGTTGTCGCCGCTTTGCCAAACGCGATTTATAAGCCCTTGATATAAGGTGTGAACGGCAATGACGTTTTCTCCGCGATGAAGATATTTTGCAACGTCGACCGTGTTGTAATTATATTGGAAATGATAGGAGGCAGAGGGCCCTTGAGCAACAAACTGACCGTTTATGTAAAGCTTATAGTAATCGTCGGCGGATATGTATATCATCGCCTTGTCGATGTCCTGCTCGCAGGAAAAATGCTTACGAAAAAGAATATGCCTGTTTCGATGCTGTGAGCAATCAAGCTCAACCTTATCAAGCTGTCGGTGAAAGACGTTGCGCGGTGCAAGAGATGCAAATTCGTCGTTAGTTATCCATTTTCCTTTGAAATTATGACCGTTCATAAAAGCCTCCGTAGATCATATAAAAACATCTATATGCTTTTTATTCCAAGCACATTTTTCATGAAAGTTTTATTTTTAATGCAAGCTCTCTGCAACTTGTTTTGAAATTTGCCGCATTCCGAGCTCGGTTGGATGACCGTTTTGCTTATCTATTTCTTTAAGGTATAAATATTTAACATGGAGATTTTCGCAAGCCTCTATAAAGCCGCTTGTGATTTCTTCCTTCAAATCTGTATTTATGATTACGAGTATATCTTCAACGACTTTTTTTGCTCTGCAAATCAGATAGCAAAATGCAGGTAAAACGCACGTTAACTCTTCAGCGCGGAAATCTGAATACTTAAGATTGCCGATGGGAGCATTTATCCAAGAATCGTTTGTTCCGCCGAATATAAACATTGTGCCGATCTTGTTTTCGGCAAAAAAATTATTTGCTATATACTTATCCATTCGGCTGACAAAGGATGATTCAATGGTAAGAGCTTCTCTTACCGTATTACAAATCGTTGACCCTGAAAAGCTGTCGTTAAGCAGTATATTGAGCTCGTTTTCTTTTGCCAATATACGCCACCATGTTTTTTCTACGCCGCTAATAACGGGAGCATCTTTTCTTTCGTCGCTATAGTAAGCGCCATACCCATTGGGAATATATCCTTTATATGTGGAATAACTGTCACCCATTATAAACACATTGCTTATATCTTTCATTTTCAAAACCTCACTTGAAGTCAAAGTGTATAGCGGTAAGTAAGTATATATCGCAAATTCTTTTAAGAATTTATATCGCGTTGAAGCAGAGCGACTGCTTCAACATGCATTGTTCGCGGAAACATATCCACAGGCTGAGCTTTTACTGCTTTGTAGCCGTTTTCGCAAAGGTACGCCATATCGCGGGCTAAAGTTGCGCTGTTGCAGGAGACCATAACGATGCGCTTTGGCGCAAACTGTACGAGCGCTGTTAAAACAGAGACGTCACAGCCCTTGCGCGGTGGGTCAACGATTATTACATCGGGCTTGACACCTTGTTGATGTAAAACTGTTACGGCTTTTGATGCATCGGCGCACATAAATTCAGCGTTGGTAATACCGTTTTGCAATGCGTTTTGCTTTGCGTTTTCGATGGCTTGCGGTATTATTTCAACGCCGATAACGCTTTTTGCCTTGTGTGCAACGGAAAGCCCTATCGTACCTGCGCCGCAATAGAGGTCGAGCACAGTTTCATTGCCGGTAAGCTCTGCAAATTCAACCGCCTTGCCGTACAAAAGCTCGGCGCCATCGTGATTTACCTGATAAAAAGAGAGGGGAGAGATGTTGAATTTAAGTCCGCAAAGCGTATCGGTAATATACTCGTCACCGTGGACGGTGATGCATTTTTTGCCCATAATGACGTTCGTTTTTTCGCGGTTGACGTTTAAACAGATGCTTTTTACCTGCGGAAAATCAGAGATAACAGTGGAAATTAGCTTGTCGCAGTGGGGGAGTTTTTCGCCGTTTATAACGAGGCAAAGGCTTATGCTTTCGCAATTTGCGCTTGAACGAAGGAAAATATGACGCAAAAGTCCGCTGTGAGAGCTCTCATCGTAAATGGAAATGCTGTTTTCTGTGATAAATGCGCGAATAAGTGCAACAATATCGGAAAAAAGCGTAGGCTGAAGTGCGCAATCTACGGTGTTTATCACGTCGTGGCTGTGCTTTGCGTAAAAACCGACGGCAAGCCCGTTTTTATTCATGGCAACGGGAAATTGTGCCTTGTTGCGGTAACGGGTGGAAGCACCTGTGGCATCAATAGGCAAAAGCTTGCAATCGGTAAGCTTGCCGATGCGAAAAAGATTATTATGGACGATGCTTTCCTTGAGACGAAGCTCTGATTCGTATGTCATATGACGAAGGGTGCATCCGCCGCACCTGCCGAAAACATCGCAATCGCTGTCGCATCTGTCAGGTGACGGCGTGATAAGCTTTTCAAGCTTGCCGTAAGCGTAGCTTTTTAAAACCTTTACAATGCGCACGTCGCAAATATCGCCAACGGCTGTTTTCGGAACGAAAACACACATACCGTCGATGCGTCCTACGCCTGAACCGTCCTCCGTTATATCTGTAATTTCAGTTTGATAAATTTCGTTTTTGTTAAGCATTATTGCACCTTTTCGTGTAGCTTGTTAAGGTAAAAAAGCCAAGCGGTAAAATACCGTATGGCTTTATGAAGATTATTCGTACATTTGCTTGAGAGCTTCGTTATACTCTGCGCGGCGATTGGGACAATCAAGACGAGGACAGAGCATACAGTTCTCATAATTGGCTTCAGTTTCAAAAATAATACCTGAAACGCTCTTTAAAGGTCTCATAAGATAGCTATCCGACAGTTCTACCCCTATATATTTTGTGGGCGAGTCAATCAAAGAGAACAGCTTAACCTGCTCGGAAATGGGAAAATCAGCGAGAGAACCGGGATTCATGGTTGCTGTCTTGCCTAAAGAAAACTCCGATTTTATCTTGCTTACGGCGTTTGAAACGGCAAAGCCGACAGCCTGTAAGCGAATATTATCCAGCCAATACTCGGCAAGAGGATCTCCCGTTGTATCTATACTTTCAAGCTCTGTGCCGCAAGTTGCTACATAAGCGATGGCTCGATGGGCGTTTTCGATGTTTTTCTTCATTATGCGGCTTTTAAATTCAATGCCGTTGATGAGGGTGATGTTTTCGGTAGCGGTGTGCTCGACGGAGCAAAGAGTGTAGACAGCTTTGGGCTTTATAACGGCTTGAGCTTTTTCGCAAAGGTCGCAAAGCTCGTCAAAAAGCTCGTCATCCTTGTCCATGTGCAAAACAGAAAGAAGCTTTTCGATGTCAATGGTAAAATCGAAATCAACTACCGTAGGGAGCATAGTTAAGTATCCTTTCTTTATTGTTTTTATCAGTCGGCAAGAAGCTTTTGAAGCTCGTATATTACGGACATTGCCTCTATAGGTGTTATGGTGTTAAGGTCAAGCTTGCGAAGCTTGTCAGCAACCTGCTGTTCACGCATATCGCCCAGGGAGATTTGATCCGTATCGTCTTCCACGGTCTTTTGCAAGCTCTTTTTAACCTCAATGCCGCTTATTTTCTGCTGTTCAAGAATTTTAAGAATTGCCTTTGCGCGGTCTGTTATCTCTTTAGGCACGCCTGCAAGCTTTGCAACCTCAATGCCGTAGCTGTCGTCTGTGCCGCCGCGAACGATCTTGCGCAAAAATGTTATGTCATCTCCGCGCTTTTTAACGGCGATATTGTAGTTTTTAACGCCATCCATTACGTCCTCAAGCTCTGTAAGCTCGTGATAGTGAGTGGCAAAAAGAGTTTTTGCGCCAAGTTTATTTTTGTTTGTCACATATTCAACTACTGCGCGTGCGATGCTCATTCCGTCGAAGGTGCTTGTACCGCGCCCTATTTCATCGAAGATAAGCAAACTTTTTTTGGAGGCGGCTGTAACCATTTCGGCAACCTCGGACATTTCCACCATGAATGTGGATTGACCTGAAGCAAGATCGTCAGATGCGCCGACTCGAGTGAAAATGCTGTCAACTACGCCCAGATGAGCTGATTTTGCGGGAACAAAGCAGCCTGCCTGCGCCATGAGCACGATGACGGCTACCTGACGCATGTATGTGGATTTACCTGCCATATTAGGGCCTGTAATAACGGCTGTACGGTTGTCGTTGCAGTCAAGATAAGTGTCGTTGGGTACGAAAAAGGTGTTGCTGAGATGCTCCTCAACAACGGGATGGCGACCGTCTTTTATGTCGATGACATCGCTGTAGTCCATCTGGGCATGACGTAG
>SVND01000035.1 GCA_015067075.1 Oscillospiraceae bacterium | reverse complement strand
GGCTGTACGGTTGTCGTTGCAGTCAAGATAAGTGTCGTTGGGTACGAAAAAGGTGTTGCTGAGATGCTCCTCAACAACGGGATGGCGACCGTCTTTTATGTCGATGACATCGCTGTAGTCCATCTGCGGCATGACGTAGTTTCTGTCGGAGGACACGGCGGCGAAAGAGCAAAGAACGTCCAGCTGAGCAATAACGGAGGCTATTCGCTGTATGCGGTCTGTGTTATCAACGATACGGCGGCGAATATCATTGAAAAGCTCAAATTCCAACGTGCAAAGTCTGTCTGATGCGCCGAGTACCTTACCTTCGTACTGCTTGAGCTCGTCCGTTATATACCGCTCACAGTTTGCAAGCGTCTGTTTTCTTATGTAAGTTTCAGGAACGAGGGAAAGCATGGATTTTGTGACTTCGATGTAGTAACCGAAAACACGGTTATAGCTTATTTTAAGGTTTTTAATTCCTGTTTTTTCACGTTCATCGGCTTCAGCCTTTGCTATCCAGCCCTTGCCGTCGTTGAGAACGGAGCGAAGCTCGTCAACGTCGCTGTTATATCCGTCCTTGATTATGCCGCCTTCACGAATGGAAAACGGCGGCTCGTCGGCGATGGATGATTCTATAAGAGAAGCAATATCTTCAAGTGTATCAAGATTGAGATGAAGCTCATTTAAAAGCGCACTTGAAGAAAATTCGCCGAGCTGTGTCTTGAGTGCGGGAAGTAAAACCAGCGTTTGCGAAATGCTCTTAAGGTCTCTGCCGTTAGCAGTACCTCCGATAAGCTTTGTTAAAAGACGTTCAAGGTCGTGCATCTGCGAAAGCTGTTCGCAAAGCCTGATGCGTTCAACGGTACTGTCCACCAAGGCTTTTACAGCGCTGTGGCGCTTTTGAATAGCGATGCAATTGATAAGGGGCTGCTCAAGCCATTTGCGGATAAGTCTGCCGCCCATGGCTGTTTTAGTGCGATCAAGGGTATGCAAAAGCGTACCTTTTTTGTCATGATTGCGAAGGGAATGGGTTATCTCAAGATTGCGGACAGTTGTAAGGGGAAGCGTCATGAAATTCTGATCGCTGTAGATATTAAGACGAGATATGTAAGAAATATCTGTTTTTTGCGTTTCCTTTGCATAGCTGAGCAAAATGCAAACTGCGGCGGCAACTTCGGGAAGCTCGTTTACGCCGAGCTGTTCCGTGTTTTTTCCAAAATGGTTTGCAAGGAAAAGTCCGCAAGCCTGCTCGTCGGGGACACCGTCTGTCACGGTAACCATGCAGTTTATGCGCTTGAGGAATGCGACAAGATCAGGTGCTTGTGCATAAGATTTAGGCAGAAGAATTTCCTTCGGCGAGTATTTACCTATTTCGTTTATTGCTTGGTTTAAAGGTGTATCGCCGCCGATGGAGGTAGCGTATATTTCGCCCGTGGAAATATCAGAAAAACAAAGTCCGATGCTTTCACCGGCGCAAAATGCGGCAATGTAATTATTTTGCGTCTCGTCGAGCATATTGCTGTCCGTAACGGTACCGGGTGTGACGATGCGGACGATATCGCGCTTGACAAGCCCCGTAGCCAAAGCGGGGTCTTCGACCTGCTCACATATAGCGACCTTGTATCCTTTGGAAACAAGGCGCGCTATATAGGATTGACTGCTGTGGTAGGGGACACCGCACATGGGAGCGCGCTCCTCCTGACCACAGCTTCGTCCTGTAAGAGTCAGATCAAGCTCGCGTGAAGCTATTTTTGCGTCATCAAAGAACATTTCATAAAAGTCGCCGAGACGGAAAAATATGATATGATCACTGTATTCCTTTTTAATTTGCAGATATTGCTGCATCATCGGCGTAAGTTCTGCCATTTTGAAACGTCCTTTCTTAACTATACTGCTGTTCTACAGATATTAGTGGCAACCGCCGCAAGAAGAGCAGGAGCCGTTGCAGCTATGTCCCTGGCTGTCGGGGTCAACGCCGTCGATGGTGCAGGTAATGATATTTGTAACCTTGCCGATAATTTCGGAGATCTGCTGCTGAATGCTTGTGAAAACGACCATATTTCTGTTACCCATTATTTCGTCGTAAAGGCTGCGAAGCTGATTGTTCATCTGCTCAAGCTTTGCCTCGTCGCGATCGCTCTGCTCAGCCTCGTTCATGAGAGAAAGGCGGACAAGATTGAATTCACCTATTTTAGCTTCAAGCTCTGTGTCAGCTTCTTTTGCGATCTTAGCGGCAGTATATGCTGCGAAAATATCGCTGTCCTTGATCATTTCACCGATCTGCTTTGCAAGTTCGTATGCTTTTTCCATTGTTTGTTTCTCACTTTCGTAATAAAAATATTGTAAATCAAAGCTTAGCTTTGACTATTTTGACTTGTTTATGAACAAAAATCAACAAATTCGCCAAAAAGGCTCCATGTTTTTGCTTCTGTGATGCGAACGATGCACCGTTTGCCCTTAACATCGCAGGGCGCAGTAAAATCGACGACCTTGTTGGCATCTGTGCGGCCTGACATGACGGAGCTGTCGGTTTTGCTTGTACCGTCAGCTAAGACCTTAACGGTGCGTCCTACGTATGAAAGGTTTATCTGCTTTGAGATCTCGTTTTGCACGGCGATAAGCTCGTCAAAGCGGCGATGCTTTTCGTCATCGGGTATTTGACCTTCCATAACAGCGGCAGGAGTGCCGATGCGCTTTGAATAGAGGAATGTAAAAAGCGTATCAAATCGCGCTTTTTTCACAACGTCGATGGTGTCGAGAAATTCTTCGTACGTTTCGGTAGGAAAGCCGACGATTATGTCGCTTGTAAGCGTGGCATCGGGCATTGCGGTGCGAATGCGTTCGATGAGAGCAAGATAATCGGCTTTCGTATATCCGCGGTTCATTGCTTTTAAAATGCGGTCATTTCCCGATTGAAAGGGGAGATGTATGTGGTGCGGCATATGGCGGCTTTTTGCGATATGCGCAATAAGGCGGTCGGACATATCCTTCGGATGGGAGGTCATAAAGCGAAGGAGAAAATCACCCTCAATGACCTCGAGCTTTTCCAAAAGCCCCGTAAAATCAATATCGCCAAGATCTTTGCCGTAGGAATTTACGTTCTGACCTAAAAGCGTAATATCGCGACAGCCGTTTTCAACTAATTTGCGCACCTCTTCGACCACATATTCAGGCTTGCGGCTACGCTCTCTACCTCTGACGTAAGGCACGATGCAATATGAGCAGAAATTGTTGCAACCGTACATGACGGACACAAAAGCGGAGCTTTGCTTTGCGTGCAAAACGGGAATGCCTTCTGCAACGGTGTCAGCCATACCTGTTTCAAAGACACGCTCGTCTGAAAAGAGGACACGCTGTAAAAGAAGGGGAAAACGGTAAACACTTTTTGTGTCGAAAACAAGGTCAACAAATGGATATTTTTGCTTGAGCTCGCGCTCTGCGTGGGGCTGACCGACGACACAGCCGCAAACGATTATTTTCAGCGAAGGCTTGCGCTGTTTGTAATGCTTAAGTGCACCCACGTTGCCGAAAAGCTTTTTTTCGGCATTTTCGCGTACTGCACAGGTGTTAAAAAGGATAAGGTCGCTTTCAGCCTTGTCTTCGGTGAACCCGTAGCCCATTTCGGCGAGCATACCTTTTATACGCTCCGAATCATTCTCATTTTGTTGGCATCCGTATGTAATAACCGTAGCAACAGGGTGCTGATTGCGTTGGGCAAAGCGTGCGCGAATACTGCGAGCAATATCAAGCATTTGCTCGATGCATTCGGGGGAAATATATTTTTCGTTAGTCTTTACGTTGTTTTCCACAATAATCTCCGCATATGTTTTAATATCACTATATTATAACATAAAGTAAGAAAAAAATCAAATAATATATCCGATTTTAACTGAAAAAGTTTTTAGGAAAGCCAAGCTGTTCGGGTTTGTGGGCATCTGAGCCGTATGTGATTTTAGTGCCTCCAAGCTCCTTGTAAAGATGAACTACCCAAGGCGCAGGCTGAGGTGCCGCCATCTTCATACGCATACTGCGGAAGTTTACCTCAATACCGATGTCGTTTTCAATGAGCCGCTTGAGTATGGCACGCATCTGTTCCTCGTAATCACGCTCATCTATCAAAATATCGTTTTCGTAAAAATATCGCAGGGGATAGTTTATATGTCCCATCACATCGTAATGACACCATCCGGCAAGTTCGTAAAGCTCGTCAAGATAACGCTCGTAAAGGGAAATAGCGTGCTCGCGTGAGACACCTGAAAAATCCATCCAATAAAAATCCTTTTCGCCGCGTATGTTATGAATGGATGAGATAACAAAATCGTAGGGCATTTCCTTGAGAAGCTCAAGCTGAACGGAGTCGTCGTGAATGGATTGACCGAGCTCAACGCCGAAGAAAATATTAAGCTTTCTCCCGTAACGCTCCTTTGCTTCAAGAAACTGAGCCAATGCTTTTTGCCTGTCGTATACGGTACCGTCGTCCTCCCAAACGCCGTAGTCATCGAAATGGTCAGTAAAGCAAAGACCGTCAAGCCCTATTTTAAGCGCTTGCTCACAAAAATCACACGGCGTCATAGCTCCGTCACCTGAAATCTCCGTGTGAACGTGCATATCGTATTTCGGATTGTTAAAGTAAATCATAAAAACCTCTTATTCAAACATCATCTGCATAACGTATTCATCCTGGAAAAATCTATTTCCCGACAGCTCAAGATACGTTGCTTTGTCACGGATATCCATATTTTTGCGCATTGCGGACTGGGATATAAGTGCTGATACAGCGCCCATGCCTGCGGCGTTGCCGACGGTGATGATCTTATCGCAAAGCTCATTTGGCAAAAGACCTATACGGCAGGCACTTTTTTTGTTTATATGCGCGCCGAAACCTCCTGCAAGATAAATGCGCGAAACGTCGTTAATGCTTTTATCTATTGCATAAAGAAGCGTTCGCATACCTGCGGCAATGGCGGATTTTGCAAGCTGTATTTCGCGGATATCCTTTTGCGTGATGAAGATATTATGCTCTTTGTCCAGTAAAAATGCGTTTTGACCGTCGTGCTCAATTATATGGGGCGCAAAAGCATCGTTTTCAAGCTCGTCCTCATCAACGATGCGGCCCGTTTCGTCTAAAACACCGCAATCAAGCATGGCGGCGACGGCATCTATGATACCCGAGCCGCAAATGCCTACGGGGGCTTTATCGTCGATGGTGGTAATGCGTATGTCGTTGCCGTCAAGTGTTACCGTATCAATAGCGCCCGAAATGCCTGCCGTACCCATGTGGATATGCGCACCTTCAAAGGCAGGACCTGCGGCGGTTGCGCAGGTAAGCACGGCAGAGCGGTTGCCTAACGCCATTTCGCCGTTTGTACCGATATCAAGGAAAAGGGAAAGCTCGTGCTCATCCATCATGCCTGATGAAAGCAGACCGCTTGTAATATCGCCGCCGACATATCCCGCGCAGGAGGGCGGAAACCATATCCATGCGTTTTTGTGGATATTAAGTCCAAGCTCGCTTGCAAAAAAGCTGTTTCCGAAAAGTGTTGCGGGTATAAACGGTGCATTAGCTATATTTTCAGGGGGAATACCTGCGGCAAGATGCTGCATAACGGTGTTTCCTGTAAGCACAGCGGCATATATACTACTGTAGGATAGATTTGTTTCGGCGCAGAATTCATCGATCATAACGTTTATTTGACCGATAATAGCGCTATGGAGCTTTTGGAGTCCGTCTTCTTCTGAAATGGTTTTTTCTATTCGCGAGATAACGTCCGCGCCGTACGCTTTTTGGGCATTAGCGCCGCTTTTAACGCAGATTTTCTCTCCGTTTGCAAGATTGCAAAAATATGCGGCGACAGTAGTTGTGCCTATATCAACGGCGAGACCGATGATCGGCTCGTCGCTGAGCGCAATAACCGTTTTATCGCAAATTACAGCAGTAACCGTCATATCATGGGAGCGAAGATACTTCGGCAAAAGGCGCAGAACGTCTGTACAAATGCAATCGACTTTAACTCCTGCCGTGCGCAAGGCAGTTAAGAGATTTGTTTCGTCATCAATTTGGTTTGAGGTGTCGGGCTGTGCAAGAGTGACGGTGCAGGCGCGTACAAGGGGAGAAAAACGGAATTTTACACTATGGCCGTCTGTTTTTACTTTAACGGCGCTGTTTTCGCCTAAAGTAACAGTAACGTCGCCAAGCGCTCTGGTACAGCAAGCAAGGCGCAAGGATTTTTCAAGCTGTTCTTTGCTTAAAGTGCGTAGCTCCTCCGCAGTAATTTCAGAAAGAGTACCCTCAGCTTTAACCGTGCATTTTCCGCATTTGCCGAGACCGCCGCAGGGCTTTGCAAACGAGACGCCTGCTTTGTCGATAATTTCCGATATTACAGTACCGCTTTCGGCGGAAACAACGTATTTTTTGTCACTGTCGATAATTGTAGCAGTAATTTTTTTCATGGCACATTACCTTTCTGATTGTTGTATTGGTTGTTACTTTGATGAAGACAGCTCTTCTCTTGTGAGATTTTTGATCCAGTTAAACTTATTGACCTTAACAATGGCGACGAAGCATTTAAGTATCTGGTCGCATTTGAGGCAGGCGAAAACGATAACGGGCGGCGCGTTGAAAACGAAAGCGGCAAGAAATGCTGACGGCAAAACTACACACCAAACAAAAATAATATCGTTGATAAGTACAAATTTTGTGTCGCCGCCTGCGCGGACGATACCTGTCAGCGCCGCCATTTGATACGCCGTGCCGATGGACGTCACCGACAAAACGATCAAAAATTGGCGTGCAATCTCAATTGTGGTTTGATCCATGCCGTTTCTACTGTAGAACAGCAATATTAAATCCTTGGAAAAGAAGATAAGCGCACCGCAAAACAGACCTACCAGCACGAAAACAAGCTGAAAGCTTTTTGTATACTGCTTTACGAGCGTTACGTTGTTTGTGCCGACGGCTTTGCCTGTCATAACGGATGCACCGTCGCGCAGACCGTAAGCCAAAACAGTGAGCATGGAGAAGACCGTGCTTGCAATACTTACGGCGGAAATGGCTGATTCGCCAAGCCTGCCGACTATGGCGCTTTGACAGGCGAGGTTTACACCCCAAAGCATATCGCCTAAAATAACTGGCAGACCGTATTTAAAAAAGTCCTTGACTAAAAGCTTGTTGGGCTTGAAAAGGTCTGTTGGACGAAGCTTCAGGCGTTTATCGAAAACAAAAACTATCAACGTGATAATAATAAGCTCAGCAATTCGGGAAACAAGCGTTGCGATTGCTGCACCGCGCACACCTAAAGCGGGAAAACTGAGCTTGCCGAAAATGAGGACATAGTTAAGTGAAACGTTTACCGCGAGGGCAACGAACGAAATGTACATACCGATGCGTGTGTTTTCAACACAGCGCATGGAGACGATGAGTATGTTTGTTAAACAGAAAAGGGGATATGTAAAGCAAACTATCTGTAAATATTCGCTTGCCTTTTCAATTACGGCAGGCTCGTTTGTGAAAAGGCTGAGCACCTGTTCGGGAAAGAAAAAGGAAGCGGCGCAGAAGAAAATTCCCACGAAAATGCTGAATAAAAAACCAATGGAAACGATTGAACGCAAGCTTTTTGTGTCACCCTTGCCCCAATATTGTGCGGCGAGGATGCTCATGGCGGCAGAAAGCCCTAAAACGAGCATTTGCAAAAGCGTCATTATCTGATTTGCCATGTAAACGCCCGAAAGCGATGTTTCGCCCAGCGTGCTTACCATGAGATTGTCGGCAAGACCTACTGAAAAGGTAATGAGGTTTTGGGCGGCTATGGGAAGGGACAAGGCGGCAAGCTTACCGTAAAAGGCTCTGTCCCGAATGATTTTTGTCATTGAAAAAAACGCCTTCTTTATAAAGTACTAATAATATATTTTAACATATAAAAAAGCAGGTAGCAAGTAATTTTTATTGAATTATTGTAATATGATGCTCAATTTAAAGAAAAAAGAGCTGTTTTATAAAAACAACTCTTTGGGCTAATTAAAAAATGGGATACATTATCATTCCGAGACAGGCGGAAATAAGTATCATAACTATTGGTGACGGCTTTTTCTTTTTGATCTTTTTCCAAACGAATGCAAAAAGGAAGAGGAAAGCAAATATGCCGATGCCGATAAAATCGGGATTGAAAGCATCACCGATAAGCTTTATCTGAAACATATTGCTTAATAGCATTGTTAAAGCGGTTGTAATAATAAGACCGACAACGCAGGGACGGACGCCGCCGAGAAAGGCACGGACGGGCTCGTATTTTAAAAAGTTGCGAACGAGCGTTGATATGATTAAGATTATTATAAAAGCGGGTAGGACAACGCCGATGGTAGCCAAAAGCGAACCGAGAATACCTGCCTGCGATGAGCCGACAAAGGTCGCCATATTTATGGCGATGGGGCCCGGTGTTGACTCGGCAACGGCGATGAAGTTCAAAAACTCTGCTTCTGTAAGCCAGCCGTTTGTCAGTACCTTTTCTCTGACGAGTGAGATCATGCCGTAGCCGCCGCCGAAGGAGACGGCACCTATTTCAAGGAAGGTAAGAAAGAGCTTTAAAAGCATTATTTTTCCGCCGCCTTTCCGCTTTTACGCATTTTTGCTATGAGATAAATGATAATACCCAACGCTCCGCTGATGAGAATGTAAAAAACAGTTGAAAAGCTTACGGCGAAAAGAGCGAAAAGCATCATGACGGATATTGTGGCTATCATAATTGTCATATTGAAAGCATTTTTTTCAATGGATTTCAGCATTTTCAAGCCTGCGTTTAAAATCAAGTAGATAACGCAAGCCTGAATTCCGCGAAAAGCATATGCAACGTACGTCAGCGATAAAAACTTATCGAAGAAAAGTGAAATGACGAAAATTATGACGAAAGAGGGGATGCAAACGCCTATAGTTGCAAAAAGCGCGCCAAAAAATCCTGCGGCTTTATAGCCGATATACGTTGCGGAGTTTATGGCGATAGGACCGGGAGTTGACTCTGCAATGGCAAGCATATCGAGAAAATCTTCTTTTTCCATCCATTTTTTCTTTTCGACAAATTCATTTTCAAGCAGCGGTATCATGGCGTAGCCGCCGCCAAAGGTGAAAAGACCTATTTTCAGCATGCTGAAAAAAAGGTTTAATACTGTTTTTGTTTTGCTCATAACATTGTCCTTTATAAATAAATTTTATACCCGTCGGGAATTGCAGCAAGTTCCTGTGCCTTTAATCTGCCATTATCCTGGCGCAAAGGCAAAAAAGGAGCGTTTGCAAAGGCTTCTTCCTTGCTTTTTACATCAACGGAGCGATTTGGCGCAGTGTCCCTTGCAATGTACCGGTCGAGCAAGGCTGAAAGCTGAACACAGCGCGGGTCATTGGGCGAATACGTGTTTTCGCTTTCTGGAAAGCTGCTGAAATACCAATATTTACGGTCGGCGGCGCTATAGATAAGCTTATCTGTCGCTGATGCGATCATGTAAAGTCCCGTGTCGCCGTTGGAATACTGGGAAAAAACAAATTCACGCCCATGCTTGCAAAGCAGATCTTCCCCGTCAAATTCTGCCTTGTCGTAGTCGATGCCTGCGTAAGAAAGCACGGTCGGTGCAATATCGCAAAGACTTGCGGGCTCGTTTCGGCACTCGCAAGAGCCGCATTTGATCATCAGCGGAACGCGGCACGCACAATCGAGCATGGAGCGCTTGCCAAGGCAGTTATAATCGCCGAGCATTTCACCGTGATCGGAGGTGAAAATTATCATTGTATCATCATATATACCCAGGCGCTTAAGCTCGGCGACGATGCGGCCGATCTGATAATCGACAAAGGAGATGCACGCATAATAAAATGCTTTCATCTGTGCCATAAGATGCATATCAATGCCAACGGTAAGGCCTTTGTATTGATTTTGCAATCGGTTATGGTAAGAGGTGAGCTCTGAATTGCTTTCGGGAACGAAGGGAGTGGGAAGAGTGTTTCTATACAGCTTGTTCCACGGTGCAGGAGGTGAAAAAGGCGGATGGGGATGAATAAAGGAAGCCATAAGGAAAAAAGGCTTGTCGCCGCTTCTTTTTTGCAAAAACTCCACGGAGCGATCTCCTACCCATTGCGACGGATGAAGGCGAGCGGGCAATTGGGAAATTTGTGGAATGTAGTACATTTCGCTTCTGTGTCCGTTATAATCAAAAACGGTGTCAGAGCAGTTTTCCTTCAGCCAAGCAAGATAATCGTCGTTTTTGCCGGGCATTTCCTCCTGTATAAGACGGGATGCGAAGCCGTGAAGACCGTCGCCGTCATGAGCAAAGTGCATTTTACCTATTCCCATTGTGTCGTAGCCGTTTTCAGTCAGAATGCCGTAAAGCGAACGTCCGCTGTAAGGGACGGTGTTGTCGTTATCGTTACAGCCTGCGCGGTTTGGATACACGCCGTGCATAAGGCAGTTTCGCGCGGGTACGCAAACAGGCGACGGAGTCATACAGCGTTGGAAAACAACGCTGTCGCTGTAAAGTGCGTCCAGTGCAGGAGTTTGAATGTATTCGTTTCCGCCTGCGCCGATGGTGTCTGCGCGCTGCTGATCGGTGAAAATAAGCAAAATGTTTTTCCTGCTTACAGCTTTGCTCATGGCTTTGCTCCTTTAGATCGTCAGATATTTTTTGATGCTAAGACCTCTCCGAAGAAAAGAACGTGGAAATCGTTGGGATCGCCCATGTTGTATTTTGAGCAAATATCGCTCTTTACCGATTCAGCAGTCATATCAAAACGGTAAACAGTTTTGCATTCGTAATGAACGCCGGGAATGTTGAGATAAGGAACGGAAACGGTTTCGGACGGAATAAGCTCAAAGCTGCACTCGGCTATCTTGTCCGTGTCACGGCCTGACTTTTTGCCGCAAACAGCAAGCTCGTTTTTCATATCGCCTGACGGGATGGAAACTGTAAATTCGCCGACAGCGTCCATACCTTCATAAGAAAAGCGGGATTTGCGGACGAGTGCAAGGAAAATAGGCTTTCTCCAAATGTAGCAAAATCCGCCCCAGCCGATAGTCATTACGTTTATACGTTCGCCGCATTTTGTTGTAAGAAAAGCACCTGCTTCAAGCTTGTCAAGGCTGTCAGTGCCTAAAAACATATCAGTCATAGTAAAGATCCTTTCAAAATAAGCTATATTATATTATACACTCTTTAAGAAAAAAGTCAATCCCGAAAAGCTAAAAGCGCTTTCGGGATCGTGCAATTCTATTTGAGGTATTTATAGATATCAAGTACATCGAGAATGTCAAATTTATTGTCGCAGTTATAATCGTAAACAGGCGAGTATTCAACACCCTGCGTGATGTATTCGAATAACAGGAAAAGATCGACGCCTGAGAAAGAGCCGTCTGCATCACCGCGCATCAAAAATGCTAAGGCGTAAACGCCTGTTTCGTCGGGAGAAAAGCTTATCTTACCGTCACAAATAGTGGAAGGGAAAAGCTCGTATGAGCTGGCATCTTCACTTATTTTGAAAATAACGGACAGCGTGGGGTGAGTAAAAGATGGAAGCTTTAAAGTATACTGCTTGCTTTCTTTAACGTCAAAAGTTTGTATAAGATGAGTCCAATGATGGGGATGATATGAGGGATGGGAATAGCCATAATCGAAATCGTTGGTAAGCTTCAATATGATTTTAGCATTATTGCTGAGAATGCCGCCGTCGTCGGTGAAGGAGCGAAGCTTCGGTCTATCGTCTTCCATTATCCAGATATTTTCAAAATCAAAGTCCTTGTAGAAGCTTTCCTTTGCCGTGTTAAAGCTTCTTATCAGCTCGCCGCCGTAATTAAAAAAGCTTTCATTGAAACCGCCAAGCTGATACACAGAGGTCAGGGTGTATTTTGAATCTGTGAATACGTTGCCGATGAGGGAATCGTATTTTCCTTGCGGAGTTACAACGGCACCGCTACTGTAACAGTATTCAATATATGATGAACCGCTGTAGGAATATATGGAACCGACTAAAGAACCTTCCGTAAAAATCGAGTACGCGTCGGCGGTGTTATAGCAATTTGTCATCGTGGCTTCAAATAGAAAACCTGTAATACCGCCGATTATATCGATGCCTGCGACAGGGCCGCTGTTAAAGCAGCTTTCAATGTGTGAAGAGACTGTGAATCCGCTAATGCCGCCGATGTAATCAACGCCCATAATACTGCTGTTGCTTGAGCAGTTTATAATTGAGGAGAGATTACTGCATTTGCCTGCAATACCGCCGACATTTTCTACGCCGACTACGGTGCAATCGCTGAAGCAATTTGTAATAACGCCGTCATTGTCACCTGCGATAGCGCCAACGTTGCCACCGGAGCAAATGTATGAATCTGTTACGCGGAGATTTGTTATTGCACCGTGATTTATTCCGAATAAGCCTTGATTTTGCCGTACTGTATTTATATAAAGTCCGCTTATTGTGTGACCGTTGCCGTCAAAGCTACCGTTAAAACCTTTGAAATGCGAAGGATAAACAACACCGCCTCCGCATATCCATTCTGTCGCTGTAAGTGTCCAATTGTGCTTTGAAATGTCGTTTAAAGAAATATCTGCACCAAGCTTTATGTACGAATCTGCTTTCAAGGTGGAGTTATTTATACTTTGAGCTAAAAACGCAAGTTGCTGTGCGGTCATAATGATATAAGGATCGTTCTTTGTACCGCTTCCGGAATCAAATCCGTCTGCAACCGTGCCGTCCCATATGGCTGAGTTTTCTCCAAAGTCTTTATCCATGAATGCGATAAGCTGTGGATGCTCTATACCTGTGCTTGGCTCAACCGTCCAGCAGTTGTCGAAATCCGAAAGCGCGAAATCATCCTTATTTAAGTTGCCTGTAGTAAAAAACGATGTTCCGTTATCGCGCGGATCGTTTTCGCCGTCTGTGTCGAGACGGTAAACATTGATGAATGATGTGAATATCGGATTACTGTATCCGATGGAACAGTCTATAGCTTTGCCGTTTGAGCGGACAACGCCGCTGTCGAAACAGCTTATGACCGTAAGCATGTCGTTTGAATCGTCGCAGTTTATGCCTATGATACCGCCAATATTCTGTATTCCGCATATCTCGCCGCGGTTTTCACAGCTTGCCACGATCGCTTTGGATTTTCCTGCAATACCGCCTGCATAGCCCTCATATTCGTATGTAGCTGTGATTTGCCCTGTGTTAAGACAGCTGTATATAGTGCCGCTGATCTGCATGCCTGCAACACCGCCTGCACCACCGCCGGCGCAGATGATTCCGCTGTTTTTGAAAAGGAAAATAGTACCGTTGCATATTCCGACTGCACCGCCTGCGTTTTCACAGTAAGCTGTAACGAGCCCTGTATTTGTGCAATCTTGAGAAAAATTTCTCAAAGTGCCTAAAATTCCGCCAACATCGTAATTGCCGAAAACGCTACCAAAGTTTGCGCAGTTTTCCACATAAGCATATGTATAGTACGTTTCACCTGCGATACCGCCTGCGTTGCGATGAGCAAAAACGGTGCCTTTATTCGTACAATCAATAATATCACGCTGTGCTTTACCTGCAATACCGCCGACAGTTTTGTTTCCGCAAATGATGGCGTCGCTGTGACAGTTGATGATCGGAGTTGAAGAAAAGCCTACAATAGCGCCAACATTTTCATTTGCACAGATATAGGAATTTGTTACAGACATATCGTAAATACTTGCTTCATCAATGCCTGATATATGATACATATGATTGTCGGAAAAAGCATCACCGAAAAGTCCCTGATAGTCAAAATTGCCGTTGATATATATACCGCTGATAGTATGTCCGCCGCCGTCAAAATTGCCCGTGAATGAATGGCCGGTGCAATAATAAAATGTATCGGAGCCACTCTCCTCAGAATAACGCTTATATTCATAGCCATCATAAGTATAGAGTGTGCCGTAGAGAGCGGTAGCTTCCTTCACGGACATATTAGGATCGACCTTATTGTAAACGCCTGTGTTTCCTATGGGTATCCATTCGATAAGTGATCCCGTGTAAGCGCCTTTTTCAGAGCTGTGCTCGGAAACGTACCAAACGCCCTTTTCACTTGCCGAAGCGTCAAAAACGGTGCTTTTTCCGCTTTGGTCACCGCGAATGCCTGTGCCGAGGTAAGCGGTGTTTACACCGTCGGAGACGTGTACAAGACCGCTGTCGGGTATGAAAGTAAATGTTTCGTCGTTAAGCGTAATGTCAGAAGCAAGCTTATAACATTTGCTGTAATAATAGGAATATGCAGCTAAGGATGCTTCTGAGTTTACAAGCTCTGCTAAGCGGAAAAGCTGCTGGGCTGTTTCGATGACGAAGGGATCTTCTGCTGAACCGTCGCCTGATGCAAAGTAGGTGTCTTTACCGTACGCATCTGCTGTAAAAACTAATGAAAACAGCATTATGAAAACTAAAATAAATGCAATTGTTTTTCTCAAAAATGACATATGGCATCCTCCTTTGTTTTTATAATTTTAGTGTATCATACAAAATGTTGACTGTCAAGAGAAAAGAAGACTTTTTAGCAAAAAAAGCCGCTAACTACTACCATTGGTAGTAGTTAGCGCAAGAAGCACAAAAAGGCGTTGACAAAAGTAAGCAAATATGATATGATAAAAATATATTTTGTAAGGAGGAATTTACGAATGGGCCCCGATATTTTTTATGAAATGCCTGAATATGCGGGCGAAGCGATCAGCGTGATAGGAGTATTTTTGCTGGTATATTTTATTATAATACTGGGTGCTATGGCAATTTCGATTACAATGTATTTGCTTCAGTCGTTTGGTCTTTATAAAATTGGAGGAACGCTGAAGATCGAAAATCCGTGGCTCGCGTTTATCCCTGTAGCAAATATTTATATGCTCGGTAAGATTGCAGAAGCCGCACCGACTGTGCCGGGTAAGAAGCCAAGGAAGTATTCCACGTTGCTATTGTGGTTATCTTTAGCTACTTTAGGTGTATTTATCATAGGATATGTAGTGATGATAGTATTGGCTGTTTTAACTGCAGGAACAGCGATGTCTGAATCAACGGCAGCGATGGGCGGAGCAGTTGTGACGGTGATTTTAGCGGGTATTGTATGGTACGCCGCAATCATGGGTACAACGATAACGTACATGGTGTTTTACTACATAGCGCTTCATAAGATATTCAAGCTTTTTGCGCCTGAGAACGCAGTGCTTTATACAGTTTTAAGCATTATATTAGGAATACATCCAATACTTTTGTTTATAATTAGAAAAAAGATGCCCGTTTTTGAAAATCAAGCATACCAAACGGTATAAAAACTTTGTGGAATCACCTGCAAGAGGATACTCGGTTGAATTCGGGTATCCTCATTTTTAAGTATAAAACAATGTTTTTTTGCTTTTGCAACTGTCGGTTGCGAAGGTTTCAACCATAGTTGATAGCATGTAACCGCAAATAGTGGTATAGTGTTTTCAAGGAGGTAACAGAAATGCTGTGTGAAAGAATATATGAGCTTAGACGAAAAAGCGGGCTTTCTCAAGAGCAGCTCGCGGAAAGAGTAGGCGTTTCAAGGCAATCCATTTCTAAATGGGAAAGCGGAGTGTCGACGCCTGAGCTTGACAAGCTGATCGCACTAAGCGAATGCTTTGGTGTAACGCTGGATGAATTGGTTACAGCAAAAGAGTCGGCGAATGTGACGGAAAAAGAAAAGAAGAAGGATGAAACGGAGAAATCCGTGAACTCTTTGGAGATTAAGCTCGGTGTAGCGCTGTGCGTTGTTGGTGCTGTTTGCCTTATCCTGTCGGGAGTTATGCTGATGGTGGCTCCGAATGCGGCACAGCAGCTTAATGCGGCTTCAAATATTACAATAAACGGCTCGGGCTTGCTGTTCGCTTTTTGTACGCTCCTCATGATAGCAGGACTGATACTTATCCTGAAAAAACTTAAAAACGGAGGAAAACCGCGGTGAAAAAGCTTAGAAATCTATTCATTATTATAGCAATTCTACTGTCCAATACCATGCATACTGTCGTGGCGTTTAATTATCGCGATATGCTTTGCGGTATTGCACACTCTTGCTACAGCGCGCCTGCGTGGATGGCGTTTCTCCATGTGATTCCATTTAGCATCGGAATTATAATATGCGCCGTCCTTGCAATCGTGTTGCATAAAAAGGCTGTGTCGGAAAACTGAAAAAAAGGCTTCACTCTTTGTTGAGTGAAGCCTTTTTGTGAAAATCGGCATAAAATGTATTTGACAAAATTCGCACTATGTGATAAACTGTAGATGGGGAAATATAAAAGCGGAGTTTTTATGATGAAAAACGGCAAAAACAAAGAAAAAAGCTCAAAAAGACGCATATTTTCTGTTGCTAAAATAGTAATAGCCATACTTGCGCTGATAGTTTTTATAACGGACATTGTCATGAGCGCAAACCATGAAGCGGCTGAAAGAATTATTATAAACGGCGTTTATAATATCTACTATTCCGTTGCATCGACCGTATCTTCAATATTTCCTTTTTCCGTTGCTGAAATTTTCCTTATTTTAATTTTACCAGTTGGAATTGTTGCATGGATAATTTGGCGAACGCACCAAGCGCGAAAGGCGAAGGGGGAAAAACTACGCCTACTGAAAACTGCGGCAATAATTTTAACGGACATAGCGGCGCTGGGACTTTTAGTTTATGTCGGTTTTGTTGGAACATGGACGATGAACAGCTACCGACCGCCCATGACGGAGCTTATCGGGCTTGAAATTAAAGAAGCTCCAACGGCGAAGGAGCTTGCTGAAACTGCAAGCATCCTGATTGATATGGTCAACGAGGATATCAAGCAAATTGAATTTGACGAAAATGGCTTTTCCGTAAATCCTATGAGCTTTAAAGAAACTGCAAAGGAAATAGGTGATTGCTATGACCTTGCGAAAAGGGATTACCCTTGCTTTTCCATAGCTTTTGGCGGAAAGACGCTCAAGCCTATAATTTGTTCAAAGCCCTATACATATACTTTTATCATGGGCATATATACATCCGTGACGGGCGAGGGCAATATTAACGTAAATTTCCCTGATTTTTGCATTCCCCATACCATGGCACACGAGCTGTCCCACGGACGGCGTTTTATACGCGAGGATGAGGCGAATTTTATCGGTTTTCTCGTTTGCATGTATAGCGATGAGCCGTATGTGAGATATTCTGCGGCGAATACAGCGCTTAAGTTCTTGAATTCCGATCTTCATAAGGCTGATAAAGAGCTGTATAATGAAGTTTTTTCAAAGCTTGACAGAAGGGTGTACGGCGAGTGGAGCGCGGAATCTGCGTTTTTGGCTGATTACAAAACGAAGGTGCAGCAGGTATCATCACAGGTCAACGATGCATATCTTAAAGCACAGGGACAGGACGGTACTATAAGCTACAGCTATATGGTGAAATGGCTTTGTGCCTACTATGCCGAGTAAGGAAGTATTTTAAATGTTAAGATCTAAAGCGATGCGAATATTCGTCGGAATAGCTGTGCCGCTGGTGCTGATATCAGGTATGCTGACGCTGTATTTTTTCAAAAGCCCGCTTGTGTGTACCATACACGAGCTTACGGGAATACATTGTCCGGGGTGCGGAACGGGGCGTGCTTTGACGGCGATAGTGCATTTTCGCTTTTTTACGGCACTTCGCTGTAATGCACCGATAGTTTTGCTCTTGCCGCTTTTGGGCTGGTACAGCTTTTGCGGATATATGAGCTATGTGTTCGGCGTGAAAAACCTTCCGCGATTCGATGTGAAGCCGTGGATGGCATATATGATAATTGCGGTAATAGCAGTGTACTGCATATTGAGAAATATACCTGTATTTCCTTTTACATTACTTGCGCCGCCTGAAATTGTATTCTAAAAAATATATAGAAAGAGGTAAAAAATATGTATTGTGAAAAATGCGGATATCCCGCCCAAGAAGGCGTAAAATTCTGCGAAAATTGTGGAGCACCTATCGGTGCAGTCCAAGCTGAGTCTGAAATGCAGCAACCTGTAGCACCTGTTGAACAGTCGCCTGTAATGGAACAAAGTCAGCAGCCGCAAGAGCCCGTAATGCAGCAGTGGCAGCCTCAGCAGACACAATATGTTCCGTATGCGGAGCAAGCTCCTGAACAGGGTAAAACAAACACGGGACTTTTAGTTTGGTCTATCATCGCGCTTGTCGTGTCTGTATGCACATGTTGTTACTGCCTCGGAATCGCATCACTCGTGCTTTCCATAATCGCACTTATTTTCGTATGCCAAGCACCGAAGCAAGCGACACTTGCTGAAAGACAGAGCAAAGAGAAAACAGCGAAGATCATGCTTATCATCGCAACTGCTTGCCTTGGACTTTCTGTACTTGTTCTTATCATAGCTTCTGCAAGCGGAATGTATTCCGAAATGATAGAGCAGATCGTTTACGAGCTTGATTTATATTAATTAAGTTAAAAAATGCCATAGCTACATAGTGTCCTTAAGAACACTATGTAGCTATGTTTGTCATGCGTCGATTTTAGATTTATGAACGACTACGTCGTGTTGTGCTTTGTCTTAGATGCAGTTAAAGTAAAGAGGATGATATCATAACCCTTGCGAAACAAACTCATAACGGTGAACAAAAATAAGCCGCATTTACTAAATAATAACGTATTTGTGTCTACAAAAACAGTGCTTCATATAACCTTAATTAAGGCTATATGAAGCACTGAATTTTTTATATTTAATTTGTTAATCAATTTTACCGATGAAGCGGCAGTAAATCTCAATTTTTCTGTATTGATTGCAATACAGCGGACATTTTCAGAGAAAAAAGATTTCGGTGCACTGTCTCGTTAGGATATAGTTTCTGCCGGTGTTTCAGTTGGTGTTTCGGTCGGTGTTTCAGTCGGTGTTTCAGTCGGTGTTTCGGTCGGTGTTTCGGTCGGTGTTGTCTCAAAATTGATAGACTCGGTATTATTCGCTTCCGGTGCAATTGTTTCCGTAGTAGAAGCGACTTCAGAAATGATTATCGGTAATAAATCTACTTTTGTACAATCTAAATATAATCCACCGTTTTCAAAGGTTCGCTCCGTCGTAGGCTTACTTGAAGTTCCCCAACGGGTAATTATTTCAACCTCGGTATTTTCTGTTGTGAATTGCAGAGTAAAGGAAATATGATTTTCAGCAGTTTGTGTCGGAATTTGAACGGTATAATATTCGTTTCCACCTATCTTTAAAATGCAGTAAGCAGTCTTTGCTGTTCCGATGGCGGTGATTTTTATTTCGTAAGCTTTATCTTTGGCAAGTATATATTTTCCATACTGCGCATCAAGGGCAGTATTTTCGTTTATTACCGAAACGATGACATTACAATGCGACGATCTGATATTGTTTACAGGTGAAGATATGCCTGTGATGAACCACGCCCACGTTGCAGAACAAAGTGCCGCCATACAAAGGATAATTCCTAAAACGGAAATGGCTATGCTTTGCTTGAATACTTTTTCGGACAATTCTTTTTTGTCTGTGTTGAATATTATATTTTTTATTGTTTTCATTATATATTGGCCTCCTTTCGCGAGGTAAAAGTAGATAGTATCGGCAATCAAAAGACACAAGCGTGTATCTTATGTCCTTTGATTGCCGCCTATCCCTCACGGGGAGGGATAGGTGGACTTTATGAAGACAAGACTAAATCAAATTATTCAGCAACAACGGTGTACCACTTATCACCGTTTACTTGTTCTTCAGTAACGACCTTGTAGCCATCAACGACATGCGAAATATCTAATTCCCATCCTTCTGCTAAATCAGAGGGATCTTCATTAACAAAAGTACCACCACTTATTTCTACAGTGCATTCACCGTTAATATATCCGTTTTTGTTACAATTAACAACGTTTGCAAGAAATTGAATGTATTCAGTACCTTGGTATGTTCTCTTATACCAAGGATCAGGTTCTACAGATGTATCTGATTCAAAGAACCCACCTTGTATATTTACCGATCCTTTACCTACATAGACAGCAGAACCAAAACTCTTATATGTACCACCTGTAATAGTTAAATCTGCACCATCGGAAACATATATTGCGAAAGTGTTAGGATTACTTTTAGTTAAATCAACTTCTTCCAAATTACCCTCGTAATTATTTATTACAGAACCGTTACCACAAATCACAACTTTTGTATCTGCGCCCTTTACATGTAAAGTTGCTGTCGTAGATTCATTGCTATCCTTATAATTTCTATTAGAAGAGAGCGTATAACCATTCAAATCGATAGTCGCGCTTTTGTTGATAACTGTTGTATCTCCAACAAGGGAAACATTCGCTCCCAATTTGATGTTTCCACCATTCTTGAGGGCGTTCAAGAGTTCAGCTTCATTTTTAGCAATCACAGCAAGATCTGGATATGTAGCATCCTTATCATACTGATTGCCAAAGCTATCGCTCTCATAAGTGAACTGAGTAGCGAGAACGTTGATGCCAAAGTTGATGGTAGGAATGTTCGTGCCGTTGTGGTTAGCCTCGTTGCCGACAGTCTCAGCCATATCGACCTTGATGAAAACATATTGAGTGCTGTTTACATAAAGAGATTGATCAGATTCAAGAACATTACCTGAATTGAAAGCAACGGGAGCACCCCAACCGATATTGTTTTCACCCTGGAAGGCTTTTTCAAGAGTCATTGCTGCAATATCCCAACCGGTGACGGGGTCAGTACCTGCGGCTTCGATTGTGAGAGTACTTACGGTAAGAATGTCGGACAGTTTGATATCAGTGCCGTCTTTAGTCTTACCAACGGTTTCGCTAACAATGTTCATGTTGGCGGCATATTTCAGAGCCAAAGAACCATTGTTTTTAATACGGAGAGCAACGACCTCTGTGTGGCCGGGCTCCCAAAGTCCCTTCTGGAACAGATCGGTTGCACCGTCAAGATCTTTCCAGGTTGTACCGTCAAGCGTATACTCAACAACAATGTCAAGATTGCCTGCGGTGATCACGTTGCTGCCGGAAGCAGCGGAATCTGTGAACCACGCAAACGTAGTTCCGAGAAGCATTGTGAAACAGAGAAGGAGTGCTACTACACTGCTAAACAATGCTCTCTTGGTGGTTTTGCTATTCGTCATTTTGTTTTACCTCCTATTCAGTATTTTTTCGTTAGACGAATATATATAAACAGCCTTTTGCTGTCTATACCCTTTTCGGCAATCAAAAGGTTCAAAGCACCGTTTGAGCCCTTTGATTGCCGGAGAAAGAGCAGAAGCGCTTTCTCCGGTTCCCTTATTGGCACTCGGGACATTGTAATAATTTAATAAGGTTTATTCAGTAAAATTACTGAGCAGCTTTCCATGCATCAAGAGTATCGTATGTATTCTCTCCGTCAACAAATTTATGAACAGTTGCGCCATCTTCAATGGTAATGTTCACTCTACTGCTATCCGCAATAGCAGTAAGATCAATAGATTCAACTACAGCACCTTCAACAACCGTCAAACCGTATTTCGAAGTATTCATGTTACCGCGAATAATGATAGTATCGATTTCCGTGCCTGTTCCAACAGTAACCTTTGCTTGATTCCACATATGGAAAGAACCAATCTTACAGTCATTCAAAACAGTATTAGAATAATTCACAGCCACAACATCGTATGCAGGCCACATAGGATTTGTATCAAGTGCGGACAGTTTGGTTCCAGTAATAGTACAGCCATTCATTGTAAGATTACCGTAAACAGACAAAGCAGGAGATACATTGGCAGAGAAAGAAACTACTTCAGCATCAATAATATTCACATTATTAAATTCCGTATTGAACCAGTTGGAACTGGAATTAACATAGTTTCCTGCCATAACAGAGGACATAGTACCAGTAAAGGTAATATCGTTAACCGTTACCTTAGCACCCTCCTTAGAAGAGAAAATCGTAGACATAACTGGGATTGTTCCATTATTTTCCCACTGGAAAGATTCTACACTGCTTACCACACCGGTAACAGTTGCGCCGTTACCATTCAAGGTGTATGGCTCTGTCGCAGAAATATCCTGCATAAGAGGTTCATCAGTAAGTGTTGCATCACCTGTTAAAGAATAAACATTTCCGTTTTTGTTCAAAGCACCGGAATACTGTGCATCTTTATCGTACTGATTACCAAAGCTATCGCTCTCATAAGTGAACTGAGTTGCAAGAACGTTGATACCAAAGTTAATGGTAGGAATGTCTGTACCGTTGTGGTTAGCCTCGTTGCCAACGCTTTCAGCCATATCGACCTTTACGATCAGATACTTGGAAGTACCGGGCAGCAGCATTTCGTCAGCTCCAAGAACATTTGCGTTTTTAAAGGAAGCTGTATTGGTGTACTGCAATGTGCTTTCGTCGTCGAAAGCCACTCCAAGCAGAACATCGCCCATTGCCCCAGTATCCATAATGATCGAATCAACGGTAAGAATGTCGGAAAGAACGATATCAGCGCCGTCCTTAGTCTTACCGGTAGTCTCACTAACAATGTTCATGTTGGCAGCATATTTCAGAGCCAAAGAACCATTGTTTTTGATACGGAGAGCAACGACCTCGGTGTGGCCGGGCTCCCAAAGTCCCTTTTGGAACAGATCGGTTGCACCGTCAAGATCTTTCCAGGTTGTACCGTCAAGCGTATACTCAACAACAATGTCAAGATTGCCTGCGGTGATCACGTTGCTGCCGGAAGCAGCGG
>SVND01000034.1 GCA_015067075.1 Oscillospiraceae bacterium | reverse complement strand
ATTTCGGAAGAAACAGTTGAAGGCATTGTTGGCTCTGCTCATATGCAGGCAATCAGAGAAGAGCATGGCGGCTATCCTGTTATCGGTAGCTGGGCAGGTGTTCCCACCGTTGAAGAAGGCGAATGGGCAACAAACGGCATGATCTCCATCGACACAGAGACAGTTAAGTTTGGCGAAAAGTCCATCAAGATCGCTCCCAGCAAAAAAGCTACTTGCCTCGTTGCAAAGTTCGTTGTTCCTGCAAGTAATTATGAAGCAGGTAAGACATACACTTTCCAGTGCTATGTAAAGACACAGAAGCTCCTTGCTACATCCCAGGGAGCATACATCGCCGTTGAAGCTTACACAGATACTCACGGTGATGCAGGCTTTGACTCCTCCGCTCTCGGCTCCGAAGTTATTACAGGTACAAAGGATTGGATGCTCCAGTCTGTTACATTCACAATGCCCGAAGCTACAACAGCGGCAGGTGAACCCGTTATCATGTCTTTCTGCATGAACGCTTGGACAGCTATGGCAGGTACAGTATGGTTTGACGGCGCAGCTCTCGTAGAAGGCGACAAGGCTCTCGATTTCGAATCCCTTGAACAGCCCACAGCCACAGAAAAGCCCGCAGAACCCACACCTGAACCGACAGCTGAGCCTACACCCGAACCGACTGCAGAACCCACACCCGAGCCGACAGAAGCTCCTGCTGAACCGACAGCTGCTCCCACAGAAGCACCTGAACCGACGGAAGCTCCCGCAGAGCCCACAGTAGCTCCCACAAAGGCTCCCGAACCGACAAAGGCTCCCGTTGTTGAAAACCCCGACAGCGGCGACTTCGCAACAGTTGCATTTGTAGCTCTTGCTATTGCAGCTGCAGGCGTTCTTCTCGTTTCCATGAAAAAGCGTGAAGCATAATTAAAGATCGATCAATGAGCAAATATCCGCAGAAAGCTTTCTGCGGATATTTTTTTATAAACACTTTATTATTACATTATCAGCCTTTCCGCAAAACGCTCAAGCGATTTTCTTGAGCGTTCTGCCGTTTCCTTGCCTATTTCATTGAGCCGTTTCATTGTGTTTTCCGATACGTCGTCCATTTTAATGTTTTTTTCTTCATTTGCTTCTATGCGCAAATAATTGCCCCTTTGCTTGCAGGATGAAAAAAGCTTTTTTACCTGATAATCAACTATCTGCGGCGATGCCGACAGCAAAATATCTATTATCGGTCCGCCCCATTTGATTATCCCCCAACCGTGGCTTATACCCTTATACGGCGTTTCCGTGTCCGCAATGTTTCCAATTGAAAGCACCTGCATCTCCCCTTCACAGCCTCGCATCTTTGCTGCCTGAGCAATTGCGCACATAGTAGCGTTATTTGCAAAAACTCCGCCATCACATAAAAGCCCGTATGTACCGTCATACCGCCGCATTTTGTGCGGCGGAAAATAAGTGGGCGCGGCAGAAGACGCTCTCGCCGCATCAGCTACGGGAAAATCGCGCATTTTGTCATTCTCCGCATCTGTTTTATTGAAAAACACGCATTTTCTCCCCGTCATATCATACGCCGTGATCAAGCACGGCTTTAAAAGCTGTGACATTTTTACATCTCGGAAATTTTCCTTAAGAACTTTTTCTATGTTTTTCGACGGATATTTAGAATCCGCTATACCGCCTATCGTATAAAACCTTCTCAGCAATGATCGTCTAAAAATTTCTTTACCTTTTTCATTATAAAGCTTTATGCAATCGTCGGCAGAATATTTAGGTCTCCGTAAATCCCTTTGCGGACAAAGTATCATCAGCGCCAATATCGCACCCGTGCTCGTACCTGCAACCAGATCAAAATAATCGACTAAGGCGGCATTTTTATTTCCGCTCCTGCTTTTCAGCACACTTTCAAGCTCCGCCAGCACATACGCGGAAACTATTCCCTTTATTCCTCCGCCGTCAATCGAAAGTATTCTAAGCATCTTATCACCTCTCTTTCTCATTTTATTCACATCTACCCCCTATTGCTACTTTGCATATTTTATCGTATTTTTGCCGTGAATTTCTATGCTATACTACAGCAATACAAGCTTACTGATTTTTTCAAGAACAGTCCTACAGATTACTTTACAAAGCAAAATCCCGTGTAAAGTTTTTTTCTTTACGCGGGATTTATTTTTTTAAAAATATACTTTTTGTAAATCTCACTTTACCAAGTTTTCCACAATCCTTTCAGCTATTCTACAAGTCAAAAGGTGAAATTCCGCTTGATATATGTGAAGTTATTCAACTTATCCACAGAGTTATCCACAGTTTTACGGCAATTTTAAATATACTAATCGTATATTTTATTTCAAGAAATTCTTACATTTTTATACTGTTACCCCTATGAGTGGGAACACTATTCCTATCAATATCCAAATAACAGACAAACTTATTAGCGTGGATAGATTATTTACCGCCGATACTAATTTAACATCAAAATTGTACTCTATCGTATAGCTTACGGCGGAAACGCTTATGGGTAAAAGCACAGCCATTACGAGCGCCATTTTTTCAACCATGGGAAATGGTGCTAAAAGCATTATCGCACACGCCGCAAGCAAACCGAAGCCGTATCGTACTCCCAATATCTGAAGCATGACTTTCATTTCCTTTTTTGAAAAAGCAAAGGTCAGCGTTATTCCCAAAAGCAACAGTGACATAACTGTATTTCCCGAAGCTATCGTTCCGAGAAGCTCGGAAATAAATTGCGGATAATGCACCTTAAAGCTTGCCAGAATAATAACCAATATGTATGTAATAAAGGGCACCGAGCGAAACAAAGTTTTCACTATTTCTTTAAAGCTCGGTATCTTACTCGTGGCGTACCTTGACGCCATTACATAATTCAAGCCGAAAAGAACTATTCCGTTACCTAAGTCGAACATAATGAGATAGGAAAGCCCTGCATCTCCCCAAAGCATTTCAGCTATGGGATACGCCAAAAGCCCTATATTATATCCCGATAAACAAAGCGAATACGCGCCACGGAATTCCGTTGGCTTTCCCTTTGTAACAAAAGCCGATATGATCTGCAGACATACTCCCGAAAGCAAACCCAATCCGATAAGTAAAAATGTTTCTCCGCTTACCTTTATGGTCTCAACCTTTGAAAGTATCAGACACGGCAACGTGAAGTTTATTACTATCCTTGACAGCACCTTTCCGTCAGCATCTTTGACAAGCCCGATCCTTTTTATTAGGTAGCCGCAGAGTATTATCAGCACCGTAATTGCAAAAGGTATGCTCGCTTCAAGCATAAAAACCATCTCTTTTCGTATTTTTTTCATTTATTTCATTATAACAGACTTAATATTTAAAAGCAATACTTGACAGATAATTATTTTTGTTGTAAAATAAATAAATATTATATTGTAAAAGGATTTGAGTATATGAGCGACCAGAAAAAGAAAATGGTTGAAGAGATCACGTCGATGGATGTGGATTTCGCAAAATGGTACACCGATATCGTGAAAAAGGCTGAGCTTATCGAATACACAAGCGTTAAAGGCTGCATGGTTATCCGCCCCTACGCTTATGCTATTTGGGAAAATATTCAGCGCATTTTGGACGGCATGTTCAAAGCGACAGGTCACGAAAACGTATGCATGCCCATGTTCATCCCCGAAAGCTTACTTCAAAAGGAAAAGGATCACGTTGAGGGCTTTGCTCCCGAAGTCGCTTGGGTAACACACGGCGGCTCCGAGAAACTTGAGGAGCGTCTTTGCGTACGCCCCACCTCTGAAACACTTTTCTGCGAGCATTACGCCAACATCATTCACTCTCACCGCGATCTTCCCAAGCTTTACAACCAGTGGGTAAGCGTTGTTCGCTGGGAAAAAACTACACGTCCTTTCCTTCGTTCCCGTGAATTTTTGTGGCAGGAGGGTCACACTATCCACGCAACAGCTCAGGAAGCTATTGAAGAAACAGAGCGCATGCTCAATGTTTACGCAGATTTCTGCGAGAAGTACCTTGCTATCCCCGTCGTAAAGGGCCGCAAGACCGAAAGCGATAAGTTTGCAGGTGCTGTTTCCACATACTGCATTGAAGCTCTCATGCACGACGGTAAGGCTTTGCAGGCAGGCACTTCTCACTACTTCGGCGATGGCTTTGCAAAGGCCTTCGATATTCAGTTTACAAGCAAAGAAAACAAGCTTGAATACCCCCATCAGACTTCTTGGGGCATGACAACTCGCCTTATCGGCGCAGTTATCATGACTCACGGCGACGACAACGGTCTCGTTCTTCCCCCTGCCGTTGCTCCCATTCAGGTCATTATTCTTCCCATCGCCCAGCATAAACCCGGCGTTCTGGACAAGGCAAACGAGGTTAAGGCCCGTCTTGAAAAAATTTGCCGCGTAAAGCTCGATGACAGTGATCAATCTCCCGGTTGGAAGTTTGCTGAATACGAAATGAAGGGCGTTCCCCTCCGTCTCGAAATCGGTCCTAAGGATATCGAAAACAACCAGTGCGTTATCGTTTCCCGTTTCGACCGCTCCAAGACAGTTGTAAGCCTCGATGAGCTTGAGGAAAAGATTCCTCAGCTTCTCGCTCAGCTTCGCGATAATATGTATCAGGCAGCTTTGGATAACCGCGAAAAGCGTACGTTCGATTGCACAACAATGGATGAGATCACCGAAACGCTGGAAAAGAACGGTGACGGCTTTATCCGCGCTATGTGGTGCGGCAACGAGGAATGTGAAGACGAGGTAAAGGCAAAGACAGGCGTCGGCAGCCGTTGCATTCCCTTTGCCCAAGAAAATCTCTCCGACAAGTGCATTTGTTGCGGCAAGCCCGCAAAGACGATGCTTTATTGGGGCAAGGCATATTAATTAGTTAATTAAATTTCCTGTCAAAGCTGAAAGCATTGGCAGGAAATTTTTTCGAAAAAATTTGTCCAAACATGTTTATTTTTTTGTCATAATATGCTATAATAAATCATATCATAAAAAAAACGAAAGGTTGATCATATATGGCTCGAATTTTCGGTACAGACGGAGTTCGCGGCATTGCCAACAAGGAACTCACCTGTGAGCTTGCTTTCCGTCTCGGCAGAGCCGCCGCAATTGTTTTATCAGGCGCTATGCACAAGCGTGCTCGCATTCTCATCGGCAAAGATACGCGCATTTCCTCCGATATGCTTGAAGCTGCTCTATCCGCAGGCATTTGCTCCGTCGGCGCAGACGCTGTTTTGGCAGGCACAATATCCACCCCGGCAGTTGCAAGCCTTATCCGCAGGTATAAGCTCGATGCGGGTGCTGTCATCTCCGCCTCCCATAACCCTTTTGAGCACAACGGAATCAAATTTTTCAGCGAAAGCGGTCACAAGCTTCCCGACAATGTTGAAGATGAAATCGAATCGCTTCTTACGAGTGACAGCGACATCGAACTCAAATACGGCGAAAATATCGGCAGAATAATCCAAGTTGATACTGCAAAGGACGATTACATAGACGAGCTTATCACAGCAACGCATCTCGGTAAAAGCAGCTTAAAAGGACTAAAAGTCGCCTTCGATTGCGCTAACGGAGCCGCATCTGCTACTGCAGAACAGCTTTTTTCAGCGCTCGGCGTAAGTTGTTTAATGCTGTCGGATAGTCCTACAGGTATAAATATCAACGATAATTGCGGTTCTACACATCCCCGAGCCCTGCAAAACGCAGTAATTGAACACAGATGTAATCTGGGCATTGCCTTTGACGGTGATGCAGACAGATGCATTGCCGTTGACGAAAACGGCGAAATCATAAACGGCGACAAGCTTATTGCCATTTTCGCTTCCTATTTTAAAAGCAAAGGGGTGCTCGCAGGAAATACTGCCGTCGTAACTTGCATGTCAAATATGGGCTTTTTTGATTTTTGCCGCAAAAACGAAATAAACGCGTTTTCCACAAAGGTCGGCGACAGATACGTTCTCGAAGCTATGCTCGACGGCGGATACGTTATTGGCGGAGAGCAGTCGGGACATATTATTATGACTGAATATTCAACCACAGGTGACGGTCAGCTTGCGGCGCTTATGCTTTTAAAAATAATAAAAGAAAGCAAAAAAACTCTCTCCCAGCTTGCAAGCGTGATGGAAGAATTTCCGCAGGTTTTAATCAACGTAAAGGTCGATAATGATAAAAAGCCCCTATTGAACAGTAGTACAGCTATAGCTGATGCCATAAAATCAGCCGAAGCTTCCTTAGGCAACGACGGTCGAGTGCTTGTTCGCCCTTCAGGCACAGAGCCCGTTGTACGAGTTATGATCGAAGGAAAAGACGAAGAACTTATTCAAAAATTAGCGGAAGTGCTTGCAGAAACTATCCGCAGTGAAACGAGCGAAAGCACGCGCGCTTCTATGGCTTAAGTTTTTATACATAAAGCTCTTGTACAATGAATTGAAATTGCATTCAAAGGTTCAATTCTTGCTCAAGAGCTTTTTTATCACCTATTTTATCAACATTTTTGATAATTTTATAAATAACCTATTGACATATCGTGTATTTTGATATATAATACACTTCATTAAAACAAATGTTCTTTTAAGGAGGGGGGAATTTATGACAAAAGATGAGCGAAAAGCTGTTATCGCTTTTTTAAAAAGCTTTCGCGATATGAAAAGAGAGACCGCGCTTATGGGTTTACGGCTTGACGTTTTAAGAGAAAAGCTGCTATCGCCCACATTGGCTCTTATTACGTTTAACGGCGAGGACATAAGTTCGCGCCAAGTGCATGAGGATGCATTGGCACTGGAAAACGAACTTCTTCTCAATGCAAAAAGGCTTAGCGATACATACCGCAAGATAGAACGGATGGTGGACTTGCTTGAAAGCGGCGAGATTAAAACTGCTTTTTATACAAGATACGTTTGCGGTGACACTTGGGTGAAGGTACAACATAAGGTAGGATGTTCAGAACGGCACGCGAGGCGATTTGCCTACAAAGGTTTAGAGCAATTTTCAGAGCTTTTTAAAAGCAAACAAGCCGATGTACTGTAACGATCGGCTTGTTTTATTGATATTACATATTATAATATTTTTCAAACTCTGCAGGGTGAGGAATTGCCGCAAGCTGACGGCACTCTTCCCTCTTTGTCTTAACGAAGTTTTTAATAAGCTCTTCGGGGAATACGCCGCCGACCGTCAGATAGTCATGGTCAGCTTCAAGAGCATCAAGTGCCGCATCCAATGATGTGGGCAAGCCCTTGAGCTTCGCCTTTTCTTCCTCGGGAAGATTGAACAGGTTTACATCGTATGGACCCCAGCCGTTAGCGTGAGGATCGATCTTATTTTTAATGCCGTCGATACCTGCCATCAAAAGAGCCGCATAGCAGAAATACGGGTTGCAGGTAGCGTCGGGGTTGCGTATCTCAAATCTGCGCAGGTTCGGTGTCTTCGCATAAGCGGGAATTCGGATAACGGCACTGCGGTTCGACGTTGCGTATCCAACGGTTACCGGTGCTTCAAAGCCGGGAACAAGGCGCTTGAATGAGTTCGTGCTGGGATTCGTTATGGCGCAAAGAGATGCAATATGCTTCAAAAGACCACCCATGAAATAGTGCGCTGTTTCGCTGAGGTTGGAGTATCCGTTGTCATCAGAGAAAACGGGCTGACCGTCCTTCATAAGAAGAATGTGAACGTGCATACCGTTTCCTGCCTCGCCGTAAACAGGCTTGGGCATCAAAGTTGCGGTTTTACCGTGCTTGAGTGCCGTATTGCGGATGATATATTTTATCATCATCGTTGCATCTGCCATTTCAGACATAGGACTAAGCTGGGGCTCTATCTCAAACTGACCTGCTGCACCGACTTCGGGATGATGATACTTAATGTTGATACCTGCATCAGCCATGAGAAGGCACATTTCGCTTCTGCATTCATAGGTAGGATCAAAGGGCTTTGCTATATGATAATTTTTCTGCTTCGGTACGACACAGCCCATATCGTCGCTATCACTGTTCCAATACGCCTGATTTGCATCCAAAGTCATGCCGATGCTGTTAGGCTTGACATCCCATGCGACCTGATCAAAAAGGTAAAATTCAAACTCGGGCAAAATAAGCATCGTATCAGCAATACCGCTGTCGCGCATATACTTTTCAGCAGCCAAAACGATGTTGCGCGGATACTGGGCAAGAGGGCGGTTTTCGGGGTTGCCGATTATCATGGCGTTACCCGTCATTGACAGCGTAGGAATCTCACAAAACGGATCCATTACAGCCGTATCGGGATCGGGAATAAAAACCATATCGCTTTTTTCAACGACAGCGTAGCCGTAGTTGGAAGCGTCAAATCCGATACCGTTTTTCATAGTTTCTTCGGAAAAGTTTTTCGCAGGAATAGTAACGTGACGGTACTGACCGTTGATATCTACCATTTTGAAATCGACCATTTTAATGTCTTTTTCTTTAATAAGATTCATTATGTCCTTTGCAGTTTTCGCCATAGTACATCCATCCTTATCTTTTAAGTTTATTTATATATGATATCACATTTATTTCCTATATTCAAGAGTTTTGCAATAAAAAATTGTTTTTTATTTGTTGAATTAAATAATTACGTTATGTCAAATATTAAAAAGGATATCCTCATACTGCCGTGCATATATGATCCTTCGATGATAACAAGCCAAATCTGCGGTCTTTTACAGCGCAGTGAACAAAAAAAGAAATCCGAACCCTTCGCCTATCGGCTTAGGGTTCGGATTTCTACTGTTTGGTGCGGATGACAGGAATCGAACCTGCACATCGGAGATACCAGATCCTAAGTCTGGCGCGTCTGCCAATTCCGCCACATCCGCATAATATATGGGTATGTACTTTTTCAAACACACCCATATTTTTTTAGTTAGTTTTCTTGCTTTATTTATGCTTTGATAGCTGTAAATTCGTGAGTACCTGCTGTGAGCTGTACCTGCTTTTCACCGCAGCAAGCAAGCTTCATATCTGCGGGAAGCTGAAGCACGCCTGTGCAGTTTACGGGAACTGTAAGCTTCATCTTAACAGTATCCCCTTCTCTGTGCCATTCGCTTGCTACCTTGCCGTAAGGTGACATATGCCATGCCTTTGCATTATCAAGAGAGCTGATAAACTGCGGACGGAAAATAGTATTTTTAAAGCCCGGCTTCGCTTCATCCACATTTATGCCTGCAAGCGCCTTATAGAAGCAAGCACTTACGTCGCCGTACATATGGTGGTTTTGAGAGCTTGCTCCCTTCCAATCCTCCCAAAGAGTCGTTGCGCCCTTGAGCACCATATCAGCATAGCTGGGATAGGTGGGATTGGTAACAGCTTTTATCATAAGCTCCGCTTCACCGTTGGCCAAAAGCACGTTACATACATACTTTGCGCCGAGAATACCAACGTCAAGATGGTCATCTCTCAAATGGATCTCATTGATAAGCTCCTTAAGGAACACCGCCTTTTCGCTTTCATCCACAAGTCCGTAATACATCATGCAGGCAATGCTTGTCTGGCACTTTGTGCAGTTGATAAGCTCAAGCTCACCGTCAGCACTCTTTATAAAATGCTTTCTGAATTTTGCTCTTATATCAGCGGCTTTTTCAGCATAATACTGGGCTTCACATTCAAAGCCAAGTATCTTTGCCATCTTCGATGCATAAACGATAAGGCTATAGTAAATAGCTGTATCCGTTACGGCAAGCTCACACTGCTTATGCCACTGATCCGGCGGCGGACACCAGTCACCGAGACCGAATGCACAGATACCGTCTGTCGTCATGGTATCGCAGAAAGCAACGTATTTTTTAACGCAGGGATACATTTTTTCCAAAACGCGCTTATCTGCACAATACAAATACATATTGTAAGGAATAACTGCACAAATGCAGTCCCAAGCAGGACCGCTTCCCCAGTTATATCCCCAGCCTGTAGACGGAATTATGCCGGGAAGCTGACCTGTCTTACGCTGAGCGCGGATAACATCGTCCATCCAACGGTCATACGCTGCCGCACCGTTGAAATTATAAAGAAGCTGTTCAGCGGAAAGCTGAGCATCGCCCGTCCAACCGTTTTTCTCTCTATGCGGACAGTCGGTCGCCATGTTATGGAAGTTTGTTCTCGTTGCTCTGCAGGTTATTTCCTGAATCTTATTTATCATCTCGTCGGAGCAGCTGAATTCACCTGCTACCTCAAAGGCTGTGCGCACTTCCTGAATCTTTATCTCAAGGTCAGCGGGTATACCCGTTTCGCACTTGACAAGGATATATCTGAAGCCGTGATACTTGAAAATGGGGTGCCACGTTTCCTTGCCCTTGCCCGATGCAGTATAATAATCGGTCTGGAAATTATCCTTTTCGCAGGGCTTAAGGCAACCCTGTATATTACGCATAGGCTCAAGATTTTCATCAAAATCCTCGCTGTAGCGGAGCATAACAGTCGTTCCCTCTGCCGCTGTAAGGGATATTTCAGCCCAGCCCGTTGTGTTAAAACCAACGTCAACGAGCCACGTTGTGTCTGATATTTTATTTATATCCTTCGGCGCATATTCATCAACTACCTTGATAGGCGTTGTATACTGACCGACAAGATCTCCTCCGGGTGCTTTTGTAATAGTTACGGGTGCCCATGCGCTGTCATCGTAGTTCGGCATCGTCCAGTCGCCAAGCTCTTTTCGCGCATCATATTTATCCATAGAACGCACATCGTTTGCAAGGATCGGGCCTTTCGTTCCCTTGAAGGATGCATCGGAAACTATCTTTTCACTCGTTCCGTCAACGTATTTTACGGAAAGAACGCAGATGCACTTGGAATGGTCACGCCATGTGGCGTTTACAAAATTCCATACGTCCTCTGTGTCAGCGTTGTAAAAGCCGTCACCCAAAACGATACCAATGGCATTTTTACCGACCTTCAAGCTGTCAATTTTATGGGTTTTGTACATCACTGCTTTGTCATATTCAGTAAAAGCGGGGTCAAGCACCGTATCCTTTACGGATACGCCGTTTATCCAGCATTCATAGTATCCGAGACCGCAAATATACAGCGTTGCATCGGCAACGTCCTTTTTGATCTCAAACTCCTTGCGCATATAGGGCGCAGTTGTGTTGGATGTCCACTTATTTCCGATAAATATTGCCTGCGGGTCAGCAGTTATCCAATTTGCTTCCCATGAATAAGCTTTCATTCTGCCTGTTTCAAAAAACGCCTTTTCACTGTCGCTTCTTTCGCCGCAACAGCTCCATACGGACACGTTCCAATAATATCTTGTTTCAGGCTTGAGCGGCTCGCCCGCGTATTTAATAAGCACCTGATTGTCAGCAGGTACTCGTCCGCTGTTCCAGACTACGTTTTCGCCGTCCGTTACAGTTATTTCATAAGCGACGAGCTTTTTCTCCGCCTTATCAGACGTAAGCTTATAGGAAAAATACGGCACATCATCTATACTGATAGGGTTTGTCATGTGGTTACAAGTAAGCTCTGTAATTTTAAAGCTCATGTTATACACCTCCTGAATTGGATAAGGATATAATAGCAGATTATTCCGCCAATTGCAAGCATTATTTTATATTTTTTTCTTATTTCATCGTCACATTGTCTACGCCGAGAATACGCTCCGCTTCACGTCGGAAAACATCGCAAAAATCTATTCCGCCGTAAGTCACGTCAATCTGCTTTTTAGTGTCCTCATAATACATACTATAGGGCGTTGCGCCGTCAAAAATGCGGATAAGCTTCATCAGCTTTTTCGTTTTTTCGTCATTTTCCGACGGTACGGAAAAATGCGGTATGCCCTTTTGCAGCTTTTTCGGAGCTTCGGAGTATCTGTTATAGCTGGTTTGCGAGGAAGGATTGAACTGCTCGTCAGTCTGCTTTTCCGTAAGCGGCAGTATTTCCTCGGCGATTATTTTCGCCGCGCCCTCGTCCTGTACATCGACCTTACCGCGCAATATCACAAGAGCGTCCTTGACGACATATTGCCGCGCCGACTCAAAAGCACGGGAAAAAACTACGGTTTCAGCCGAAGCCGTCATATCCTCCACGTTCAAAAACGCCATCATTGTATTATTTTTAGTAAGCTTCGTTTTAACGTCGCTTATAATACCGACAACGCTTATTCGCGATTCATCCTTTACTGCAACCTGTCCGTTTTCGTCAGGCATAAGCTTTGCAAGCTGAGTCGCGCCTGTAAATTTGGCGAATTTACTATAACGCTCAAGTGGATGGCCTGAAAGGTAAAGTCCCGTTACCTCTTTTTCATGGGCAAGAAGCTTCAGCGTATCGTATTCCGCTATATTCGGAAGCGCTGTCGCCATGTCAGCCTCCTCGTCAATTTCAAAAAAGCTGACCTGACCCGTTACGTTTTTGCGTCTGTCTGCAGAAACTCCGTCAATTATGCCTTCATATACGGCGATAAGCTGCGAGCGTTTTGCGCCGAAGCTGTCGAAAGCGCCTGCATAAATAAGATTTTCAACTGCGCCCTTGTTAAGCCCCTTATCGCTCATCCTCATGCAAAAATCATCGAGATTTTCAAACTTACCATTTGTCTTTTTCTCCTCCAGCATTGCTTCGATAAGACCTCTGCCAATGCCTTTTATGGCGACAAGTCCAAATCTTATGGCATCGCCGTCAACGGTAAAGCCAACTTCGCTTTCGTTGATGTCGGGGGGAAGTATTTTAAGACCCATGCGTTTTATTTCATTTATATATTGAGCCACCTTCGCCGTATTTTCAAGCTCGCTCGTCAAAAGCGCCGCATGAAATTCAAGAGGATAATTGCACTTAAGATACGCAGTCTGATATGCAACGATGGCATACGCCGCCGCGTGGGATTTATTGAAAGCGTACGCGGCAAAGCTTACCATTTCGTCGAATATCTTATTTGCCACGTCTGCGGGCACGCCGTTTCGTACAGCGCCGGGAAGCGTTACGTTGCCGTTTTCATCAACGATACCGTTTACGAAGGCATCACGCTCCTTCAGCATAACGTCGGCTTTTTTCTTCGCCATAGCTCTTCGTACAAGGTCGCTTCGTCCGTAAGAATAGCCCGCCAGCGTGCGCACTATCTCCATGACCTGTTCCTGATAGATTATGCATCCGTAGGTAACGTCAAGTATCTTTTCCAAAAGCGGATGGTCATATTTTATCTGTGAAGGATTATTTTTATTTTGGATATAACGCGGAATAAAGTCCATGGGACCCGGACGGAAAAGCGATATTACGGCGATAATATCTTCAATGCTTTTCGGGCGCACGCCCATAATTACCTGACGCATACCTGCCGATTCAAGCTGAAATACACCGTCCGTATAGCCCTCGGTCATCATTTTATACGTTTTTTTGTCGTCATCGGGAATCTTATCCACCTCAAAATCAGGCGTATGCTTGCGTATCAGCTTCTCCGCATCCCTTATAACCGTCAGGTTGCGCAAGCCCAAAAAGTCCATTTTCAAAAGTCCGAGGCCTTCAATATTGCCCATAGGAAACTGCGTGACTATCGCTTCGTCGTTTTTTGCCAACGGCACGTATTCATATACAGGTCTGTCCGTTATAACGACAGCCGCCGCATGGGTTGACGCATGGCGAGGCATTCCCTCAAGCTCACGCGCCACGCGCATAAGCTCTGCCACATGCTCATTTTCCTCGCAAAGCTCCTGAAGCTGAGGTGATATCTCCATCGCCTTATCGAGAGTTATTTTAAGCTCATTTGGGACGAGCTTCGATATTTTATTCGTTTCGTCGAAGGGCATTTCAAGCGCTCTTCCAACGTCCTTTATTGCCGCCTTTGCCGCAAGCGTTCCAAACGTAACTATCTGCGCCACATGGTCGCTTCCGTATTTGCGCGCAACGTAATCAATGACCTCCTGACGGCGGCGCGGACAAAAGTCCGTGTCTATATCAGGCATTGAAACACGCTCTGAATTTAAAAATCGCTCGAAAATAAGGTTATATTTTATCGGGTCGATATTTGTTATTTCAAGACAATACGCAACGATACTGCCTGCTCCCGAGCCTCTGCCGGGACCTACGGGAATATCATTCATTTTTGCATAGCGGATGAAGTCCCAAACTATAAGGAAATAGTCCACATAGCCCATTTTGCTTATGGTGTCAAGCTCATATTCCATGCGTTCCTTGTGCTTCGGCGCGTCCTTGCCGTAGCGGCGAACAAGGCCCTGCTGACACAGCTCGGCAAGATATTGCTTCGATGTTTTTCCGTCAGGCACGTCGTATACGGGCAAATGCACCGTATCAAAATCAAAGGACACGTCGCACATATCGGCTATTTTGAGTGTATTTTCTATTGCACGGGGATATGCGCTGAAAAGCTTTTCCATCTCTTCCCGAGATTTAATATAGAACTGGTCGCCGTCAAAACGCATTCTATTTTCATCGCTGACATTGCTTTTCGTCTGTATGCAAAGCAAAATATCCTGTGTTTTCGCATCCTCGCGCTTTATATAATGGGCGTCGTTTGTGGCAACAAGCTCTATTCCCGTTTCCTCGTGCATACGCATGAGCATGGCGTTTACCGTTTTTTGCTCGTCTATGCCGTGGTCCTGAATTTCAAGGAAAAAGTTATCCTCTCCGAAAAGCGCCCTGTATTCAAGCGCCATGCTTTTCGCCTTTTCATAATCGCCCTGTAAAATCGCCTGCGGTATCTCGCCTGCGATACAAGCGGAAAGGCAAATAAGCCCCTCCGTATGACCTTTCAAAAGCTCGCGGTCGATTCGCGGCTTATAATAAAAGCCCTCGGTAAAGCCCATGGACACAAGGTATATAAGATTTTTGTAGCCTATATTGTTTTTTGCAAGCAAAATAAGATGGTAGCTTTCTCTGTCTGCATATTCGCAGTCAAACCGAGTTCTGCTTGCCATATATACTTCACAGCCGATGATAGGCTTTACACCTGCATTTTTAGCAGCTTTATAAAAGTCAATAGTGCCATACATTACACCGTGATCCGTCATGGCAACTGCCGACTGTCCCATTTCCTTGCAACGCGCAACGAGCTTGTCTATATTGCAAGCGCCGTCAAGCAGGCTATATTGAGTGTGAACATGTAAATGTACAAAATCATCCATGTTTTTTCCCTTTTCCTTAAGCTATATTTCCTTCGCTATTTCGCATATTTTCGCAAGTCTGTGTACCATTCCCGATTTCGACACGGGCGGTTGTGCTTTTTCCGCAAGCTCGCTTACTGAGTCCTCAGGATATGTCTTTCTGAGCATCGCCGCATCGTAAAGCTTTTTCGGCAAATAGTCAAGTCCAACCGTTTTCTCTATCTTTTCGATAGCCATTCTTTGCTTCATTGCGGCATCGACTATTCGCGTTATATTTGCATCCTCGCAATTACGTGCTCTGTTTGCGTTGTTTCTCAGCTCGCGCATTATTTTTAAATTCATAAGCTCCAGCGTCGCCTTCGTCGCGCCCACAATGCCGAGAAAATCCTCGATTTGCTGTGACTCCTTAAAATATATGGACTGCTTACCCTTTCTGTCAGCTTCCTTCGGCATAAGTCCGCATAATAAAAGCATCTGCCAAGTAAAATCATAGCTTTCTGCATCAGCGGGCACAAGCTCAAGATGATACCCCTTTTCAGGGTCCGTTATAGTTCCGCATGTGATGAACATTCCGCGCAAAAACGCACCTGCACATCCTGTGCATTTATTTTCGATCAGTCTTGCCGATACGCTTTCATAAAACTCGGCAAAGCCGTCCGCATCCTTTATTTTTGCAAAAACAGCCTCGTTCGTTCCAACCTCTTTAATTTCAGCTTCTTCGAAAAACCTTTCATTTTTACGCAAAACCGCGCGAAACAGCTTAAGTATCGCGCGGCTCTCATGTACAAACATAACGCTACCCTCATAGGTATGTCTGGCGCCCGTCATCACACCGCAATGGAGCGCTTCTCTGCAGCATTTGCTTTTATCGTAAATTTGTGAAAGGCTCTCCTTTATATCCGTTGAATAAGACATTTCAGGCTCCTGTCAGCTTTTATTACATTATTTTACCGCTATATGTCTGTGGGATATTACCGTGTTGTAGCCACAGCTTTTGATAAACGTGCCAAGCTTTTCCGCAATAGCTACAGAACGATGCTTTCCTCCCGTACATCCGATAGCAATAACAAGGGAACTTTTCCCCTCTTTAATGAAATTGGGAAGCAAAAATTCAACCATTTCATTAAGCATATCACAAAATTTATTCGTCGCTTCAAAGGAAAATACATAGTCCGAAACAGGCTTATCAAGTCCCGTATGACCTCTGAGCGCATCTATGTAGTGGGGATTTGGGAAGCATCTTACGTCGAACACCATATCAGCATCCATGGGCGTGCCGTACTTAAATCCGAAGGATACCACGTTTACCGTTATTTCAGCGCTGATATTTTCCTCAGAAAATACAGTTACTATTCTGTCCTTAAGCTGCCCCAGCGTCAAGCCCGACGTGTCGACTATGTAATCGGCACGCTCCTTGACAGGTGTAAGCACCTTGCGCTCCGTCGCGATAGCGTCGATTATAGATGAAGCCGTTTCGTCAAGGGGATGGCGTCGGCGCGTTTCTTTAAATCTTTTTATCAGCACGTTATCTGACGCATCCAAGAAAAGCAGCTTGAAATCTATTCCGTTTTTTTCAAGCATATCAAGCTCGTTGCTAAGGTCATGGAAAAGACCGCCTCCGCGAAGGTCCATAACGAAAGCGACCTTCTCGATCTTCTGAGCCGCATTTTGGCATATATCCGCAAAATTAAGCATCAGCGCAGGCGGCATATTGTCAACGCAGTAAAATCCCATATCCTCAAAGGCATCGGCGGCACAGCTTCGTCCCGCACCTGACATACCTGTTATAATAACAAATTCCATGATATTCTCCGTTCCGTAAACAGCCGTTCTTTACTGTTTCATTTTTGTAGGCTGAATATATTTCACTTCACATTCAAGCGTTACTCCTGAATTTTCGTAAACGCGCTTTTTCACAAGCTCAATAAGCTCAAGCACTTGAGCGCACGTTGCACCGCCTGTATTTATTATAAAGCCTGCGTGCTTTTCGCTTATCATCGCACCGCCGACGCTCGTTCCGCGCAGTCCCGCTTCTTCTATGAGTCTGCCTGCAAAATATCCGTCAGGCCGTTTAAATATACTTCCCGCCGACGGGTATTGCAAGGGCTGTTTTTCACGGCGCTGCTGCATAAAATGCGCCATTTTAAGCCGTATCTCATCGTGTCCGCCGTTAAAAAGCGTAAAGCGCGACCTTACGATGAAAGCATCCTTTTCCATGAAAACGCTTTTTCTGTAGCCAAACTGATGCGCCTGCTTATCAATGGTACAAAGCTCACCGTTCTCATCCACATAGTCCGTGGATACAAGTATGTCCTGTATCTCACCGCCGTACGCGCCAGCGTTCATATAGACGGCGCCGCCGACGGTGCCCGGTATTCCGTAAGCAAATTCAAAGCCCGAAAGTCCCGCCTTTTCAGCCGTGGATGCAACGCGTGTCAGCGAGGCACCGCTGTCAGCCGTAAGCTGTTTTTCTTCAGTTTTAACCTTACAGCTCATTCCTGCTGTTTTAATTATTACTCCTCTGAAGCCTTCATCGTCAAACAGAAGATTTGTCCCGTTTCCCAAAACGAATACTGGGATTCCCGCCCGCTTTGCACAGCAATAAAGCTCAACAGCATCATCCGTCTCCTTCGGCAAAAGCATAATATCACACGCGCCGCCGATCTTCAGCGACGAATGCGCCGAAAGAGGCTCGTCATATAACACTGAGGCAAAATTGTTTTCAATTGCATACGCGGCAAGCTCTCGTTGAGTCAAGGCACTCGCCTCCCGACAGTCAAATTATTCTCCAAAACCGAGCATTGCCGCACCGACGATGCCCGCATCGTTGCCCAATGTGGCAACCTTTATCTTCGTTGAGTTTGCACCGTCCTTAGTATATGTTTCCTTATTGACCTTTTCAATAAGCGGCTTCAAAAGGTTGTCGCCCTCATTGGAAACGCCGCCGCCAATGCAAAGTACCTCAGGCTGGAACACGTTGATAACGCTTGCGATACCGCAGGCAAGGTAGGATATATACATATCAACCACCTGTGCTGCCGCCTTATCACCTTTTTTCATTGCATTGAAGGCAGTTCTTCCGCTTGCGCGCTCAATGTCGCCGCCGCATATCTCCCACATAAGAGAATTCTTTTCTTCAAGCATTTTTTCCTTCGTCATGTTGACAAGACCCGTTGCAGAGGAATATGCTTCCCAGCAGCCCTTGCGTCCGCAGGTGCACTGTCTGCCGTTATATTCAATAACAAGATGACCAAGCTCCGCGCCGTAAAAATTAAAGCCGCAATATATCTTCTTATCAATTATAATACCGCCGCCAAGTCCCGTGCCGAGCGTTATCATTACGGCATGGTCAACACCCTTAGCCGCGCCTGCATAAGCCTCGCCCAATGCGGCTACGTTCGCGTCGTTGCCCATGTAAACAGGCTTATCTATATACGTTTGCAAAATTTTACGCATTTCGACGTTGCGGAAATTAAGGTTGTTTGCATATTCGATAACGCCTGTTTTCGGGTTTACAGAGCCGGGAGAACCGATACCTATCCATTCGATATCATCCATGGAAACTCCTGCTTTTTCAACGAGCTTCTTTGCAAGCTCCGCCATATCGTGTATAACTTCTTCAGCACTGCGCTCCGCCTTTGTCGGCACGCTGTCCTTAAAAATTATTTTACCTTCCTTATCGACGATTCCTGCCGCGATATTCGTTCCGCCAAGATCAATTCCTATATACATTTTTATGCCCTTCCTTTACTCATTATACAATTTAGATATTCTGCGTTCAAGCTCTTCAGCCGCGTTGTAGCCCATGCGCTTTTGTCTGTTCGTCATAGCGGCGACCTCAATAATTACCGCAAGGTTACGTCCCGGCTTTACGGGGATATTCAGCGACGGTATCTTAAGTCCCAAAATTTCCGTAAATCGGTTATCCATACCGAGCCTGTCGTACTTTTTGTTTTCATCCCAAAGCTCAAGCTCAATAACAAGCTCGACCTTTTCCGTTTCCTTAACGGCACCCATGCCGAAAACACGTCTTACGTCAACTATACCTATGCCGCGAAGCTCAATAAAATGACGTATTACCTCGGGCGCTGTGCCCACAAGCGATTTATTCGACACTCGTTTTATTTCAACGGCGTCGTCAGCTACGAGACGGTGTCCGCGCTTTACAAGCTCAGCCGCCGCTTCGCTCTTACCGATACCGCTTTCGCCGAGGATCAAAACGCCTTCGCCGTAAACCTCAATAAGCACGCCGTGCTTCGTTACGCGCGGTGCAAGATTAAGGTTTAAAAATGCAACGAGGGATGCCATGAAGGTGGAGGTTGCTTCCTCCGTTCTCAAAATAGGCACACCGTATTTTTTCGCCGCTTCTATCGCTTCGGGATATACGTCAAGCTTTCGTGTTACGATGGCAAGTGGGAATTTCGTTGCAAAATATTTATCAAAGCTTTCCGCGCGTTTTTCCGCCGTAAACTCAGCAAGATAACTATATTCAACCATGCCCAAAAGCTGTATTCTGCTGTTATCAAAATGTTGGAAAAAACCTGCCAAGGGTAAACCGGGGCGGATTATATCAGTCATGGTTACCTGTATATCCTCACCGTTTTCCGGCATATAGATAACTTCAAGGGAAAATTCCTTAAGTATCCTTCCTACTGTTACAAAAAACGGATTTCCCATTTTTCTTTTCTCTCCTTGTATATGCTGAAAATTTGATATCAGATATATTATACTATATCCTGCGCCAATAATCAAATATTATTTTTTATTTTTTTCATTTTTTTGGTGGACATTATACAGATCTATGTCGAAGTTGTCCTTTTAACCGCTTATCCTGATACTTGTGACCGCCTAAAAAATTTTTTCATTTGGCAAAAAAATATATTGCTATATAAAACGATATATGATATAATACATATCATTAAAAATTCCCCCATGTATTATGATCAATGGTCAGGCATTGTTACATAATAAATTCAAAAAGATTGAAGGAGACAAGGACAGAAAAAATGAAAAAAGTGGTTTCGTTAGTTTTGGTTTTGTTCGCACTGCTCTCGCTGGTATTTGTAAGCGGCTGTGACGATGCAAACACGATCACCGTCTGCAATTGGGGACAGTATATCTCCAACGGCGAAGATGACACACTGGATGTCATCGCGGAATTTGAAGCTCAGACAGGCATTAAAGTAAAATACCGCATGTTCCAGACAAATGAAGCTCTTTATTCGAAGATGAAAGCGGGCTCGGGCAAATACGACGTTATTTTCCCCTCCGACTACATGGTAGAAAAGCTTATCAATGAAGGAATGCTTGCAAAGCTCGATTACAGCAACATCCCTAATTTTAGTAATATAATGGATGATTTTAAAAATCTTCCTTACGACCCGACAAATGAATATACAGTTCCTTATTTCTGGGGCACTGTTGGTATCATTTACAACTCTAAATACATAACCGAGCCCGTTGACAGCTGGGACATCCTTTGGGATGAGCAGTATGCAGGCAAGGTGCTTATGTTTGACAATCCCCGTGATGCTTTCGGCGTTGCACTCAAGGCGCTGGGCTATTCCCTCAACTCTACAAACGAGGATGAGCTCCGTCAAGCGGCAGACCTTCTTAAAAAGCAGGATTTCGTTTACGTAATGGATCAGGTCTTTGAAAAACTCCCCGCTGAAAACGCAATTCTCGGCGTATACTACGCAGGCGACTATTTCACAATGGCCGCCGACAATGAAGACCTTGCCTTTGCCGTTCCCAAGGAAGGCACAAACATCTTCAACGATGCAATGTGCATTCCCGCAACAAGCACGAAAAAGGATCTTGCAGAGCAGTTTATCAACTTCATGCTTGAAGCTGAAATCGGTCTTGCAAACACAGATTATGTCGGTTATTCCACACCCAACTCCGCCGTATTCGAGCTTTTGGACGATGAGTCTAAAAACAGCACCATATCCTACCCTGAGGTTCAGGATAATTGGGAGCACTTCATCGATTTGCCCGCTGAAACGGCTGAAATTATGCAGGAGCTTTGGATCGACGTAAAGGCGTCCGAATAATAGAATACAAAAAAAGTACATGATTACCCTGAAAAAATCCATGTACTTTTTTCTTTTATTGCGGTATAATTAAGTTACTTAATGCACAGGGCGTAAAATATTCAATCACGGATTGAATATAACTAAAAAAAGCTACTTTTGATTGCTTTACTTAAAAAAGGCGATGTGCTATAATTCAACTTAAATAACATGGTTGTGTTATTATAAAAATTATTCAATGTAAAGGAGCACTCATATGAAAAAACTTTTAGCACTTTTGTTGGTATCCCTATTCCTTTTCACCCTCGTACCGTTTTATTCCGCAAATGCGCAAGAAGAAACAGATGTGAAATACGGTCTTACAGTTTCCGATGACGGAACTATCTTGCTTGCCGGAAAGCCCTTCTACGCTTTCGGTGAAAACAACTACGGAACATACGCACGTTGGGTAGAGGACTACAATAAGGATTGGTTCCGTGAAAGCATCCCTCTTTTCAAAGAATACAACATTCCCTTTATCCGTTGTTCATTTTCAGGCTATGCTCCCTCCTACTATCAGGATTTTGATAAAAACCCCGATAAGTATTTGGAAATGATGGATGAAGTCATAAAGTGCGCCGAGGAAAATCAACTTGGACTTATAGTCTCTCTTATGTGGAATCAAATAGCACTCCCCTCCGCTTTCGGTGAAAAAATGTCTGCAATGGGCGACCCCAACAGTAAGACAGTGGCTTTTGCGAAAGAATATGTCGCAACTATCGTCGAACGCTATAAAGACAGTCCTGCTATCTGGGGCTGGGAAATAGGTAATGAATATAACCTCAGCGCCGACCTTTGCGACCCCAACCTTAAGGAATGGGCACCTCAGCATTATGTCGTCGGTGAAGTTACAGGCCACGACTACGTTACATCTGCCGAAGTTACCTTCTTCTATGAAGAAGTTGCAAAAGTTATCAGAGAAATCGACGATTACCGTCTTATCTCCAACGGCAACGGCGAAATGCGTTCATTTGCTTATGCTTCTTATGTAAGCTCCACATACTTTATGAATGAAGAAAATCACACTTGGAGTGTAAGCTGGAGTCAGAATTCCCGTGATGAGTTCTATGAAATGTGCGATTATTTCACACCGGACCCCATAGATACGCTTTCATTCCATTTCCAGCACGCAACACTCGGAAGCAGTGATCCTCATTACATCATGGATTTCAAGCTTTTCTACGAAGGCACTCTTTCTCTTACAGAGTATCTCAAAGCCTATGCGCAAGCCGCAAGAAGGCTCGGCAAAGCGGCTTATTTCGGCGAATTCGGTGATATGCTCGATATGGATACTGCCCCTGACCGCGCCGAAAAGTTCCAATATGTAATGGATTGCATCCGCGACGCAGGTATACAGATAGCCTCCGCATGGCATTATCAGGACGTTACGACCGAGGGCTTCCACGGTGAAAACCTTGAAATGATCGGCGAAATGAACCGTGAATACCAGGAGCGCGGCGTTCAGGATCTGGACGCATATTGGAGCAATGTGGCTGATACGGATATGCCCTCCGATTGGGCTTTGACGGAGACTTACGCGGCGGCGGCTGTCGGTCTTGTTCCCGCCCATATAAACGGCAGTTATACCACCGATATTACTCGCTCCGATTTCTGCGATCTTATCATCAAGATGATCGAGAAAAAGAGCGGCAAGGCTATCGCTGACGTAATCGCAG
>SVND01000085.1 GCA_015067075.1 Oscillospiraceae bacterium | reverse complement strand
CCCATTCGCCTTCTTCAACGGTGGGAACACCTGCCCAGCTACCGATAACAGGATAGCCGCCATGCTCTTCTCTGATTGCCTGCATATGAGCAGAGCCAACAATGCCTTCAACTGTTTCTTCCGAAATAGGAAGGAGGTTCTTTTCTGCGGAGCTCGTCATGCCGATGGCAAGTGTTGCGAGCATCGCAAGTGCGAGTACAAATGCGAGGATCTTTTTCATATGTATTCTCTCCTTAAAAGAAATTTTGTAAGTAGATTTTAGCACGATTAAATTAAAAAGTCAATACCTTTATTAGTGAAATGTCACTTTTTGACCTGAAAGAAGGAATATAATTTTAAAAAATAAAGAGAAAGGATATGATAGTTATAAGAAAATTAACTCAAAAACAGCGAACGGAATACGCCAAAGCGTACGTGTGCTGTGGCGGAGATGCTCTTGCGGCGGCGAAAACGGCGGGCATTTACGGAGAAGAGGAGCTTTTAAAAGCGCTTCCTTACGAAGAAAGTATGTCAAAGGAGATCGAAAAGTGCCTGCAAAGGCAGATTTCCCGTGAAATGTCACTTGCCGCGCTTGATGCCTGTAAAACGCTGCACCGAATTTTGCGTGATGAAAACTCTGAAGCAAAAGAAGCAGCAACTGCCGCAAAAGAGATATTATCGCGCTTTTCAGCAGTTCAAAACACAGATATTCTACAGTCGGACAGCGAAATTAAACTGATTTTCGGGGAGGAATATCTGTGAAGCAGGCGCGTTTGCTATCTTGGAATAAGGTATTTTATGACGTCAATCATACGAAATGCCGATACAGAATGGTCATGGGCGGTGCAGGAAGCGGAAAAAGCTATAATATAGCTCAGGATTACATAAAAAAGCTGTCGGACAAGCGTTACAGCGGAGCAAATCTTTTGGTTGTACGCAAGGTTTTTGAAACGCACCGCGACAGCACTTTTGCGGAGCTTACTTCAGCGATTTCCCGAATGTTCGGTGTTTGCGCAAAAGACGTGTGGCAGATAAGAAAAAGTCCGCTGTCTCTGGAGTGCAAGCTGACGGGAAACTGCATTGTTTTTCGCGGTATGAACGATGCAATACAAAGAGAAAAGCTGAAATCCATAACGTTTCCCAAGGGAAAGCTTTGCTGGATATGGTGCGAGGAGGCGACGGAGCTTTCGGAAAGTGATTGCGATATACTTGACGACAGACTTCGCGGCGAGCTTTCGGAAAGGCTTTTTTATCAGATAACCTTTACTTTTAACCCTGTTTCCGCTTCCCATTGGATAAAACGCCGCTATTTTGATAAAGAAAGCGCAGACGTTTTTTGTCATAAAAGCACCTTTACCGATAACCGTTTTATTGATGCAGATTTCAAGCGACGTATGCAAAGGCGACAGGAGGAAGACCCTGAAGGCTACAGAGTTTATGCTTTGGGCGAGTGGGGTGATTTTGACGGGCTTATTTTGCCTCATTTTGAGGTGAAAAGTTTTTCGCGCGATTACGGCATGTTTGACAGCATGGCAATAGGACAGGATTTTGGATTCAATCACGCAAATGCTATATTGACCGTGGGCTTTCGCGACGGGAATATTTATGTATGCGATGAAATATACGAGCGTGAAACGGATACTGCCGAGATGATAAGGCTTGCAGATGGGCGCATTGACAAAAGGCTGATTATGTATTGCGACAGCGCAGAGCCTGACAGAATAAAAATGTGGCGAAAGGCAGGATACAGGGCGTACGGCGTGAAAAAAGAGGCAGGCTCTGTAAGGGCGCAGATAGATTGGCTTAAAGCGCACAAGCTTTTTATTCATCCCGATTGTGAAAATACCATCGGGGAGATAAGCTTGTGGCGATGGAAAAAGGATAGTAAAAGCGGGCTGTATATCGACGAGCCCGTACAGTGCAACGACGACGCGATGGCGGCGCTAAGGTACGCTATTGAAGGCGTGCGCCGCGGCGCAAGAGTTGAATTTTAAATGTATCTGATGGAAATTAAATTGTTGACATACAAGGGAAAAAGCTATATAATTAAGACGAAGACCAAAGGAAAACGCACTGCAGAAGAATAAGCGAGAGGGAGGAGCTTTTTATGAAGCTGACATCGCACGAAAGAATAGAGCGTATTTTCCAAAACAAGGAGATAGACCGTCCTGCGTTAAAGCTGTGGGGTGCTTGCGTAAGCACCGATTGGCAGTTGCATCCAGATTATCTCCCTGTAAGCAAGCTTGCCGCCGAAACGACTGATATATTTGAAAGCGTGGGCTTGCCGTTCAACATCCATGCTGGACAGAATATAGATAAATATGAAGAGCGGTATACGACTGAAACAAACGACCCCGATTGGTATAACGAGCATACGGTGTTTCATACGCCCAAGGGTGACCTTCATATGATAAACCGCGCGTCGAAAAAGGGCGAGCCGGGATATATTATGGAGCATATGGTAAAAGAGCCCGAGGATATTGATAAGCTTTTATCTATGGATTACGAGCCGTATCAGCTTGACAGAAAGGTATACGACGATGCTGTTTCAAGAATAGGGGAGCGCGGCGTTGCGATGGTTGGTCTTGAGCATGCAGGCTATGCCGTTCAAACGCTGATGGGTTCCGAAACGCTGTCCCTTTTCAGCGTAGATGAACGCGACAAGCTGGACGAGCTTGTAAAGGTATATGCGGACAGAGTGCTTGCCCATACGAAAGCCGTTATAGATACGGGAATACGTGGAATTTTCAGCTGGGTAGGGCCTGAGCTTTACTTGCCGCCGCTGATGAGTCCGAGGGATTTTCAGCAGTACGTTCATGATATGGATAAGCCCATATGCGACCTTATTCACAATGCAGGCGGCCACGTCTGGGTGCATTGTCACGGAAAGGTGGCAAAATTTATAGACAGCTTCATGAATATGGGCGTTGACGTGTTAAATCCTCTTGAGCCGCCGAAAAACGGTGATATTGATATGGAAAGGATAATTGAAAAATACGGAAATAAAATAGGCTGGGAGGGCAATATTGAGATACAGGAGATACTGCTTTCGCCGCAACAGCGTTTACGTCAGCTTATTGATGAATGTGTTGAAGCAGGCAACAAAAGCGGTAGATTTATTCTTTGCCCCTCTGCAGGTTATATGGAATATCCACAGCCCACAAAGCAGTATATAGATAACCTGATGTTCTATTTGCAGTACGGTCTGCAGGCGGTTGAAAGATGCCGCAAATAATAAAATCGGCAATTTTTAATGTATTTGCATAAAAAAAGATGAAATAATTAAAAATATTTTTGATTATTTTTATTAAAAGTATTGATTTTTTATTTTAATCGTGCTAAAATCTACTTACAAAATTTCTTTTAAGGAGAGAATACATATGAAAAAGATCCTCGCATTTGTACTCGCACTTGCGATGCTCGCAACACTTGC
>SVND01000033.1 GCA_015067075.1 Oscillospiraceae bacterium | reverse complement strand
CCAAATCTCTTAGTGTGCGTTCGCCGTCTTTCCAAAGGAATGTTTCGCCACCGCAAAAGAACAAAATGCGAACACCCATGTCATATAGCTGCTGCATTTCTTGCCTGATTTGTTCATACGGATGGACGATTGCTGTGATGTTATTGACGGAGCAATGCTTGCAATGTAAGTTACATTTATCTGTAACAATTACAGTTCCGAGAATTGGCGATTTCTTTCTTAACAGAATTGTCTTTACGCCAAAAGTAGCAAAGTGTAAAAAAGATGATAGTTTCATAATTTATCTCCATAGCGTTAATACGGAACACCAAAGTGTGTACACACATTATTATACATGGGTTTTGTCGATTTTTCAAGATGATGCAGAAAAACTTATCACGTTAAAGTGTAACATTTTTGAAAACACGCCCCAAGTTGACCTTGAGGCGTGTGGAAATTAATCAAGCGGTTTGTATTCTGTTACTGCCTTGAGGTAGGCTTCGGGATTGCCGTTGAGTATCAGATCGGCGTATGCAATCGGGTCATTGTAGATAAGATAGTCAAGTTCTGACCGCTGATACATATTGTCTGCCACTTCATTTTCAACGGCGATAGTATCAATGACAATCATAGTGCCATCTGAGAACTTCAGCTCTACACAGACTGTATCAAAGTTAAACTCGCAAGATAATAGGTGTTTCATGGTAAAACCTCCGTAATTTCAAGGATTTCGAGATAGAAAAAGAACGATGTTAAGTCTTTCGACTCGACATCGTTCTTTTCGTAGCTGTTTTCCAACCCTGTCAAACAGATGCCGTAAAATAGTAATTTTTTAGAATTACTGTCTTACGAGCACCCGTATAATCTGCGCTTTTTTACTATTTGTTTATCTTTCCGCGTTTTGGCTTTGCTGTATGACGAGGGATAATCGTCGTGGCGAAGGTGACACATGAAACGGAGTTTGCGCTGACGAAGGCAAGAGCTTTTGCACATTCGTTGAGCGTTGCACCGCTGGTCATAACGTCGTCCACAAGCAAAACACGAAGTCGAGAGGCTTTTTCGGAAGCTTCGAAACAGCCGAGCACGTTTGTGCGCCGCTGTCTTTCATTCAGTGTACGCTGTGCCTTTGTTTCCACGACCTTTTTTAAAAGCTCCGCGCAAGGTATACCGCAAAGCTCGGATATACTGCGCGCCAACAGCTCCGCTTGATTATATCCGCGACGGCGCACTCCGCGCCTTGTCATCGGAACAAAGGTGATAACGTCAAAGGGAAGCACGGAGCCGTATATTTCATGTAGCTTTGACAGCATATATCTTGCGGCTGTAGGCATGGCGCAGGTATACGAGCGGAATTTTATCATATGAACTGCGTGACGAGCTTTGTCGGCGTATTCAAAAGGAGAGACGGCGCGCTCAAACCAAAGTCCGCCGAGGGCTGAACAGGTGCAAGAGCTTTTTGTTTTACCGCATCGCTCACAGATAGGAGATTTAACGTGGGGAAGAGCCTTTGCACAATCGTCGCAGGTGAATTCGCCTTGCTTTTTCATATGAACGCCGCAAAAGATGCATTTGTCGGGAAACAGAAAGGAACGGACAAACTGTAAGAGTTTTGGTGTACTCATATTTCGGTTATAACAGTTAAGATCATGGGAGAACGCTTTGTTTTCGTGTAAAGCAGGTCGGAAACGGCAGACTTAACGGTGCTCTTTATAGCGTTCCATTCAGTCATATTTTTCTCGGCACAAATGGTAAGCGCCTGCTTTGCAGTCATTCGAACGTGCTCCATTAGGTCCTCGGCTTCACGCATATAGACAAATCCGCGGGAAACGACTTCAGGACCTGCAATAATTGAATTATCGGAGGAATCGATAGTGGCGACGATGACGATTAGACCATCTTGTGCCAGATGCTTGCGGTCGCGCAAAACAACGCCGCTGACATCGCCGACACCAAGTCCGTCAACTAAAACACGACCGGACTGCACCTTGCCGTTTATCTTTGCACCGTCCTCGTTTATTTCAAGCATATTGCCGTTTTCAAGAATAAATATGTTTTCCTGTGCAACGCCTACGGCCTTGGCGAGGGAAGCGTGCTTTTTCAAATGGAGATATTCGCCGTGAACAGGCATGAAAAATTGCGGCTTAGTCAAAGCAAGGATTATTTTTTGCTCCTCCTGACAAGCGTGTCCTGACGCATGAATATCGTTGAGTGCCTCGTACATTACCTCCGCACCGCTGCGCATAAGTGCGTTCACAACGCGGCTCACCATTTTTTCGTTGCCGGGGATGGGAGAAGCGGAAATAACTATAAGGTCGTTGGGACCTGCTTCAAGCTTTTTATGGTCGGAAAAAGCCATTCGGTAAAGAGCGGACATGGGTTCACCCTGACTGCCTGTAGTGACGATAACGACCTTTGAATCGGGCATTCTGTTTGCGCTGTCTATATCAATTATAATGCCCTCAGGTACGTCCATGTAGCCAAGCTCCATGCTTACGTTTGTGATATTGACCATGCTGCGTCCCGATATGGCGACCTTACGTCCGTGACGGGCGGCGGCATCAATTATTTGCTGAATTCTGTGTACATTGGAGGAGAAGGTGGCAACGATAATTCGCTTTTCTCCTGCGTTTTTGAAAATGTTTTCAAAGGAGTCGCCGACTCTGCTTTCGGACATGGATATGCCGGGGCGGCAGGCGTTTGTGGAATCGGACATAAGCAGTAAAACCCCTTTTTTACCGAGCTCTCCTAAACGTGCAAGGTCTATCATTTCACTTTGGATAGGTGTGGGGTCGATCTTGAAGTCGCCCGTATGGATAACAGTGCCCGCTGGCGTTGTAATGGCGAGCATAAGTGGGTCGGGAATGGAATGGTTGGAGCGGATAAATTCAATTGTAAAGCAACCGAGCTCAAGCTTTTCTCCTGCTGAAACTGTCATAAGCTCCGTGGTTTTACCCATTCCATGCTCGTTAAGCTTGTTTTTGACTATTCCGAGAGTGAGCTTCGTACCGAAAACGGGTACGTTTATATCGCGCAAAAAATAAGGAAGTGCACCGATATGGTCCTCGTGACCGTGGGTGAGCACGATACCGCGTATTTTTTCAATATTCTTTACAAGGTAGCTTACATCGGGGATAACTACGTCTATACCGAGCATTTCATCGTCAGGAAAAGCCATACCGCAGTCGACGATAATAATGTCCTCGCCGTACTCGAATACAGTTAAATTCTTTCCTATCTCATGCATTCCGCCCAAGGGAATAATTTTAAGTTTTTCAGCTTTTTTCTTTGATTTTTTTGCCATAAAGCACCTTTAAACGGTGTTGCCGTTTACCTTTCGTATGTATATGTTGAAATATTTGCATATGGCATAACATCGCAAAAACAGGCGCAAAAATGAAAGCACAAGCTGTTTTTGCGCACGAGAAATACAGCCGACAAGATCTTGTCGGTAAAGTGAGCTGTCCGCATACCAAAAAAAACAGTATCTACTTCAACTGATTGGCGAAGTCGAAGCGCAGGCGGCTGTCAGTATGATGTTGTTGATATATGCAAAAAAATGGTTACAAAAATATATAAGATCCCTGCTTTAACGCAAGGGGAATGCTCAAAAAATTGGTATATATGTAATAGCACACACTACACCATTATATAATATGATACACTAAATCCGAGCAAATGTCAAGCATTTTTAATCAAGTCTTAGTTTATTGTATTTATAAAAAGCACATTTTATTCCGCAGATAAAGTAAAAGCGCTTTTTCGGCGCTTTTACTTTGGCGGGAAATGTCGTTATCGTGATTTCATATATTCAATTACGGCATAAAGAAGCTTTGCTGCCTGTGCCCGTGTAAGACCGTCATTTGAACAGTAAATATCAGAGCTTGCGCAGATTATATCGGATGAAAGCAGATTTGCAAAGGATTGGCGCGACCAAGCGGGGATACTACTGTCGTCGCTTATGCCGAAAACGGCAAGGTCTGTCTGCACGGGCTCAAGAGCAAGGGCGTTGCTGATAATAGTGACAGCTTGCGCTTGGGTAAGATCAGCGTCGCAATCAAAAAAGAGCTTGCCGTTCACTTTACTTCCGCTGATTATTCCGTTTTCATAGGCGCAGGAAACGTACGGCTTGATCCATGTGGGAATAAGGCTGTCATCTGAAAAACCCGTATACTCTGCTGTTGTCTGTGCAGGCTCTATGCCTATAGCCTTCATTGCCATGAGTAAAAAGCTTCCGCGTGTAATGCTTTCGTTTGGTGCGAACACGTTTTTACCGCCGACTATCTGCCCTGACATGATGTTATCCCGTGCAAGCATAACTGCGCTGTAATGGGCTGAGTGACCGTTCATATCGTCGTAGTAAAAGCTTTCTGCTACCTTTTCGATTTTAATGCTTACCTTTACCTTGTCGGAAATATTGCCCTTGGAATCGACTGCGCGGAAGGTGAAGCTGTCACTGCCTTTAGCCTTTGCGTTGGGCGCATATTCAAACGTACCTGTGACGTTGTCTACGGTGAGTGTACCCTTGGAGGGCTGCTTGATTATTTCGTAAGTGACGATGTCGCCGTCGTCATCGCCGGCGGGAAGCGTATCGGTAATACTCATGCCCATGAGCGTGTGGAACGTATCGGAATGTGCGACGGGAGCGCTGTTTCCGTCGGGAATAACGCTGACGGTGCAGTAATATTCTTCGCCGGCAACGGTATAATCAAATCGAGTTATACCGACGGCGTCCATATTGGGAACGAAACGGAGCGCGCTGATGCTTTCGCTGTTTAAGGTCTGCCCTGCTTGAACAGGGTCGTTACCGACGACGAGTGTGCCAAGCTCCTTGTCGGGCAAGGTGTTTACGGTCAAAGTGAAGACCTCTGCTGTTGAAACGGGCAAGGCGGCGTCAAAATCGGTGAGAGTGAAGCTTGCAGGATTGTTTTTAAGGCATTCAACACGGCATCCTTCCTCGGCTGTACTGAGCACTTGCCATGATGTAGACAGCATGGCAGAAGCGGATACGCTGAAAAGAGTGATGGCACATAATGTCACAGCTATAACGTGACGAAGCTTTTTTGAAAAGTGTTTTTTTGACATAACGTTCTCCTTTTAATTTTGATCAAGCAGAAAAGATGTTTTTGCTTTCTGAGTATATCATTCCCCGAAAACGGTGACTTATGTAGAAAATGAAAAATTTTGAGCAAAAACAGCTTTAAAACACAAAAATAAAATATTGCGAAATGATACTTAATATGTTATAATATAATATAACACAAATTTAGATTTAAAGGACAGTAAGAACACGATGACCCAGTATTACATAGGAGTAGATATAGGATCTACTACGGTAAAAGTTGCATTAACGGATGAGGATTATAATATTATTTTTTCCGAATACGAGCGACATCATTCACAGGTGCGAGAGAAAACGGCACAGCTTCTTTCTCATGCCTTAGATGCTGTCGGTGATAGCAGAGTGTGCCTTTCTATATCAGGCTCGGCGGGCTTGGGTGTTGCGGAAGCGGCACAGCTTCCGTTCGTGCAGGAGGTTTTTGCAACGAAGCACGCTTGCAAGCGTTTGCTCAAGGATATTGACGTGGTCGTTGAGCTTGGCGGCGAGGATGCCAAGATACTGTTTTTGACGGGCGGTGCGGAGGAACGTATGAACGGTACCTGCGCAGGCGGTACAGGTGCGTTTATTGACCAGATGGCATCGCTTATGTCGCTTTCCATAGATGAGCTTGACAGCTTGAGCCTGAAAAGCGAGCGTATTTATAATATAGCTTCCCGTTGCGGCGTTTTTGCTAAATCCGATATTCAGCCTTTGCTCAATCAGGGCGCAAACAAGGCTGACATTGCGGCAAGCATTTATCAAGCTATCGTTGACCAGACCATAACGGGCCTTGCCCAAGGACGCCCCATAAGAGGGAAAATAGCCTTTCTCGGCGGACCGCTCACATTCCAGCTTGGCTTGCGTGACCGTTTTGTAAAAACGCTGATAAATGAAAACAGCACGGCTGTTTTTCCCGAAAATTCACAGTTTTTCGTTGCTATCGGTGCGGCGATGCTTTCAGATAAAACAAAGCCCATGCTCCTTTCGGAGCTTTTGGAAAAGATACGCGCGGCGGCCGGCGGAAAAACTACGCTCCATACTTTAGAGCCGCTTTTCTCTGATGAGAAGGAATACGGAGAATTTGTTGCACGCCACGAAAAGGCATCCGTTGGCAGAGTTGATATAAACAGCTACAGCGGAAATGCGTATCTGGGTATAGATGCAGGCTCAACGACGACGAAAATGGTGCTTTTGTCGGAGAATTTGGAGCTTTTATATGAATATTACGCATCAAATCACGGCGAGCCCTTGGCTATAGTAAAGCCGCAGCTTATTAAAATACGCGAGCTTTGCGGAGATCGCATAAAGATTGCCGCATCTGCTGTAACGGGCTACGGTGAACAGCTTATAAAAAGCGCGTTTGGAATAGACATAGGCATAGTTGAAACGACGGCACATTTCTATGCCGCACGCCATTTTTGCAAGGATGTGTCCTTTATTCTGGATATCGGCGGACAGGATATAAAATGCTTCAGACTGAAAAACGGTGCCGTTGATTCCATAATGCTTAACGAGGCTTGCTCTTCGGGCTGCGGCTCGTTTATTGAGAGCTTTGCCGCGGCAATGGGCTATTCCGTTGCAGACTTTGCAAAGGAAGGTATTTACGGCAAGCATCCCGTTGACCTCGGCTCGCGCTGTACGGTATTTATGAATTCTTCCGTAAAGCAAGCGCAAAAGGACGGCGCAACGGTTTCCGATATAAGCTCGGGCTTGTCTGTAAGCGTTGTGAAAAATGCGCTCTATAAAGTTATAAGAGTTAACAACGTGGCGGAGCTGGGTGAGCATATCGTGGTACAAGGCGGTACGTTTTTCAACGATTGCGTGCTTCGCGCATTTGAGCGTGAGATAGGACGCGATGTGCTCAGACCGCAGATAGCGGGACTTATGGGTGCGTTTGGCTGTGCGCTTTTTGCAAAGGAAAGATTTGAGGGAGAATCCACGACGGCAACGACTGAGCAGCTCAGCGCCTTTACCCATACGGCAAAGCTCGTAACCTGCGGCGGTTGTACTAATAAATGCAAGCTGACCGTCAATACGTTTACTGACGGCACGAAAATGATAAGCGGCAACAGATGCGAAAAGCCGCTTGGTATAGCGGAAAAGGAAAAGCTGCCAAACGTATACGATTTTAAGCTTAAAAAGCTTCTTTCGTATAAAAGCAAATCGCCCACAAGGGAAAAGATTGGTCTGCCCCTGGGCCTTAATATGTATGATACGCTTCCGTTTTGGTTTACCATATTTGATAAGCTGGGCTTTGATGTGGTCACATCGGGTACGGCAACGAGAGCGCTTTACTCCGCGGGACAGCATACGATACCGTCGGATACGGTATGCTACCCTGCAAAGCTGATGCACGGTCATGTGGAAAAGCTGATGGATATGGGTGTTGATATAATTTTCTATCCGTGTATGCCCTACAATTTCGATGAGAAAAAGGGTGATAATCATTATAACTGCCCCGTTGTGGCGTATTACCCCGAGCTTTTGGGCGCAAATGTGTCGCGCCTTGCGCAAACACGTTATATGATGCCGTATTTTGCGCCGCACTCCAGAAAAGGCTTTGAAAAGGAATTTGCCAAATTCATGAAGGCTGAATTCGGAATAGATAAAAAGAGCGTGCTTGAAGCTGTGGATGCAGGCTATAAGGAATATGCGGAGCATCTTGAGCAGATAGCGAAGTTTGGTCAGAAGGCTATTGCCGAGGCAAGAGAAAAGGGGAAAAAGATAATCGTTCTGGCTGGCAGACCTTACCATTGCGACCCAGAAATAAATCACGGTATTGATAAACTGATAAATCTGCTTGATATGGCTGTAATAACAGAGGACAGCGTAAGCTTGTATGAGGAAAAGCCTCGTGTTGCAGTACTCAATCAGTGGACGTACCACTCAAGGCTCTATGCGGCGGCAAAATATGTCACAACACAGCCTGATATGCAAATGTGCCAGCTCGTATCCTTCGGATGTGGACTTGACGCCATAACGACGGACGAGGTGCGAAGCATACTTGAAAGCGGAGGAAAGTTCTATACGCAAATTAAAATAGACGAGATAACAAATCTCGGAGCGGCGAAAATAAGACTGAGAAGTCTTATCGACGCGGCGTTTTGAAAGGGACATTTTTAAATGGCAAAGCTTGTTTATGCCGACGACGGTCGGTTACTGTTCACAGAGGAAATGAAAAAGGATTACACCATCTTAGCACCGATGATGCTTCCCGTCCATTTTGCTCTGCTTACTAAAATTTTTAAAAGATACGGCTATAATCTTAAAATCCTTGACACGAAAGATCCGAGTATAGTTACAGAGGGTTTGCAGGACGTCCACAACGACACTTGCTATCCTGCTTTGCTTGTTATCGGTCAGATGATAGATGCGCTGAAAAGCGGTCAGTATGATATAAACAAAGTCGCTCTTATGATAACGCAAACGGGTGGTGGATGCCGTGCATCAAACTATATCCATTTACTGCGCAAGGCGCTTAAAAAGAACGGTTTTGAGCAAGTGCCTGTTATATCGCTCAATTTGTCGGGCATGGAGAAAAATCCGGGATTTAAGATCAGCCTTACGATGCTTCAGGAAATATTGGCTGCGATATGCCTTGCCGATACGGTGACGCTGCTTGCAAATCAAACTCGCCCTTATGAGGTGAAAAAAGGCGAGACAGATGCTGTGGTAGAGCAGCTTACGGAGATGATCGGCGGTAAGACCATAAATCTGCTTCGGTACAGAAGGGATCTTAAGCGGATCATTGAACGGTTTAAGCAGATAGAGATCGTGCGAGTGCCTAAAATAAAGGTTGGCATCGTTGGAGAAATATATATTAAGTTTTCACCTCTCGGCAATAACGACCTTGAAAAGTTCCTTGCACAGGAGGGCGTTGAGGTGGTTTTACCGGGTCTTTTGGATTTCATCATTTTTATGGGTGATCATCACCTTGTGGATACGCGAAAATTCCATATTAAGTACAAAAAAGGCATTGCTTCGGCGGCACTCAGAATGTTTTTTGTAATGCTTCAGAATATACAGATAAAAACCATAAAAAAGTATTCCGATTTCCGAGCTCCGTCGAAATTTTCCCATACAAAGAGTCTTATAAAAGGCTTTGTATCCGAAGCCAATAAAATGGGAGAGGGATGGCTACTGACGGCGGAAATGCTGGAGCTTATACATAGCGGAGCAAACAATATTATTTGCACACAGCCCTTTGGCTGTTTGCCAAACCATATAGTCGGCAAAGGCATGATACGCAAAATACGTACGGAGTATCCGCAGGCAAATATAGTTGCCGTCGACTACGATCCGGGTGCAAGTCGAGTAAATCAAATCAACAGAATAAGGCTGATGCTGTCCAACGCTTTGGAGCTGGCAGATCAGCCTGAACAAAAACAGGCGGAGGAAAAACAGCCTGTAAACGTATAAAACAGGGGGAACTTATGAGCGTAAAACAGAAAAACCGCTTTGCGGTAAAAAATCTCGTTTTAGCGGCAATGTTTGTGGCAATGGGTATTTTGCTTCCGTTTCTGACGGCACAAATACCGACATACGGAAGAATGCTTTTACCGATGCATATTCCAATACTTCTTTGCGGCTTCATCTGCGGCCCGTATTACGGCGCGCTTGCGGGAATAATAACGCCTATATTGCGCGGTTTTATATTTTCTATGCCTGCGTTGATGCCTGACGGCCTTGCCATGGCTTTCGAGCTTTGCGCATACGGATTTTTTGCGGGAATGTTTTACATGATGTTTACGAAAAAAGGTTATGTCTTTATGGTATACGTTGACCTTATACTTGCCATGATATTGGGAAGAGTAGTATGGGGCGGCGCAATGCTTGTTATAATGGGCATAAGAGGCGGCACATTTACATATTCGGCGTTTTTGGCAGGTGCGGTGCTTAACGCATGGCCCGGAATCGTATTGCAGCTTGTTATAATACCGTCGCTTTTGGCACTTTTACGCAGGGCACGATACATATAAATGAAAGGTGCGATGATATGACTGATATACAGCTTATTGAAACGGCGAAAAAGGCAATGTCAAATGCATATTCGCCTTATTCCAAGGTGACGGTAGGCGCGGCACTTGAAGGTGAAAGCGGAAAGGTATATGTGGGCTGTAACGTAGAAAATTCATCTTACGGCGCGACCATATGCGCGGAACGCACGGCGGTGACGAAGGCTGTCTCCGAGGGCGAAAAGAAATTTAAAAGAATAGCTGTTGTGGGAAACTTAGGTGTGCAGATGTTCCCTTGCGGAATATGCCTGCAGGTGCTCAGCGAATTTGCACCTGACATCGACGTCATATTGGAGCAGGACGGAAAGCTTTTCAAATATACGCTTAAACAGCTTATACCTAAAGCGTTTTCCATGTAAATTAAATTTAATAAAAAGCATATCGGGCAAGGCACGTCCATAGAATGTAATATGCTTTGAGCGAAAGCTCAAAAAAAGAAAGGTGCGGCTTCGGTATGGAAGAAAAATTGATAAAACGTGAAAGGCGAATGGGCTTTTATCGTCGATTGCTTGAGGGAAACGTACTGTTTTATGTCGGAGTAACAGCGTTTTGTATAGGACTTGCGGCGGGGATAGCACTTTGCGCGGCACAATTTGGTGGCGCGATAACAGACTTTTTCGGAATGAGCTGTATTTTTAATACGGATGAAAGCTTTTTTGATGTATTTCTAAGCTTTTTCATCGCTGATATCAGACTGATGCTCATATTTTTTGCCTTTGGATTTACTGCGTTCGGCTTACCTGCGTATATACTTGTGCAAATTTTTTGCGGATTTACATTAGGATGCAGTGCACTCGTAGTGTTTTCCTCTCTGGGAGTGTATGGGATTTTGCCCGTGGGAGCGGCGCTGATACCCCACATGCTTGCTATAATAACGGCAAATGCATTTTCTGCAAAAAGTATTATACCTGTTTCGCTAAGAATACTTGAAATTTTTCGTAAAGATGATATAATAATAGTACAGTCGGAAATAAACATATCAAATTGTATGTATTCCTTTGCGCTTTCCGCTGTTTTCGCCGCTGTCGGCTCTTTACTTTGCGCGGCTGTGGCAATGATAAAATAAAAAAACGGAGAAAATACAAATGGGAAAGTTTAAACTGTTTGATTATACCAAGGATGGTCCGGGAGTAAGTAAATATGATAAAAAGCCGTCGGGATTTGTTATCTTCTGGCGAGTTTATTTCAACAAGTTTTTCCGCATATGCGGTATAACTTTTATCTATCTGCTTTGCTGTCTGCCTGTAATCACTATCGGTCCTGCAACAGCGGGCTTTGCGTACATAATGCGCGATATGGCAAGGGAAAAGCCTGGCTTTGTCTGGCATGATTATTGGACGGCTATAAAGAAAAATTGGAAGCAATCGGCGCTGATGGGGCTTATAGATATAATTTTCGGAGCGCTTCTTTATACCGATATAAGAATATGCTACATTTTTGGTACGGAGTTTGGCAAGGTGTGGCTCACATATTTGCAGGGCGTTATAATCGCTATTGCGCTGATATACTTTTTCGTGCGCGCATATTCTTATACGCTTATAGTTACCTTTGACCTTAAGCTTACAACTATAATCAAAAATTCCTTCTACCTTACGATGCTGGGTATCGTAAGATGCCTTTTCACTATCGGAGCGTTTATAGGTGTTGCAGCGATAATTGCCGTTATATTTATTGTGTTTGCCAATATTGTGGGTGACCTTGCGATATTTATAACGCTTGCGGCGCTGGTGTTCATTCCCGTTGGAATGATGGGACTTGCAATTCCTATGAATACATGGCCTGTAATTGAAAAATATATGGTAAAGCCCATTGAAAAAGAGGAAAAGGAAAAAGAAATGGGCGATACCTACAACGACGAGTCTACAGACGTTATTTTCCGTGATATGGGACGGCAGAAAAAAGATAAAAAATAAGCTCGCAAAGGAAAGGGGCGGTCGTTAATGGCAAAGGGTAAAAGATTTCGCGGAGCGTTAGGCGGATTTAAAAAAAGTGATGTCATTGCGTATATTGAACAGCTTGAACAGGAGTATGCATCGTCAAAAAACGAGCTTGAGCTTCAAATAAAGCAGGCCAAACAGGAAAAATCTCAGCTGAAAGCGGAGCTTGAAAAAGAAAAAGAAGCTAGTGCTGATATACAAAGAATACTTTCCGAAGAAAAGTCAGTTTTAGAACAGGTGAAGATCGAACTTGAGGCTGACAAAGAAAAGATCAAGCAGGAGCTTGAACAGAGTGAAGAGAAAGTGAAAGAGCTTGAAGCAAAGCAAAAAGAAAACGAAGAAATAATCGCTGCTGCTAAAAAAGAAGCAGAGCAGCTGTGCGTTGAAGCGGAGACGGTGCTTTATCAAGCAGGAAAAAAGGCCGAGGAGATATTAAGTGAAGCTCAAGTGAAAGCGGCACGTATTGAACGTGAAGCGGCTCAAAGAGCAGATATGATGCTTGATGAGGCTGAAAAGCAATGCGCTGAGGCACACGAGCAAAGTGAACGTGAAATGGAAGCGGCGCACGAATACATAGAAGAAATGAAGCGTAGCATGAGTAAGTATGCCGCAAGCATTACTGAACAGTGCAAGGCGATAGAAACTGCAACGGAAAGCATTGGAATGCAAAGCCGTGCGGAGAAAAAAGTAGCAGAGCGCACAGAAGCTAGCGAAAACGTCAAGCGCAACATTGAAAAACTCAGAAGTATTTTTGCCAAGAGAAGCGAAAACGTAAACCAATAAAAATTGAATGGCGGAAAGGGAGATGGAAATGACAGAGCTTACGCGAGAAGAAGCAAAAAGATATTCGGAAAAGCTGGCAGATATAGCGATGAACATAGAAAGCGTTGTAGTCGGAAAAAGGTTCAATATCGCACTTTTACTCATAGCGATGATCTGCGGCGGACATGTTCTTGTTGAGGATGTGCCCGGTGTTGGAAAAACTATTTTGGCGAACTCCTTTGCAAAGTCTGTCTCGCTTTCTTTTAACCGCATACAATGCACGCCTGATATGCTTCCCAGCGATATTACAGGCTTTACGATGTATGATATAAATACAAATAAAAAGACGTTCAATCCCGGACCTATAATGAATCAGATATTTTTGGCGGACGAAATAAACAGAACGTCTCCTAAAACTCAGGCGGCACTTTTAGAGGCAATGGAGGAGGGGCAGGTAACGGTGGACGGTGTTACGTATGAGCTTCCGTCACCGTTTATGGTCATTGCGACGCAAAATCCTATCGAAAGTGTCGGTACATTTCCGCTTCCTGAGGCGCAGATGGACAGATTTTTGATGCGAATATCTTTGGGATATCCCGATGCACAGCAAGAAAAGCTTATCCTGAATAGATTTAACGGCGAAAACCCCATGAAGAACCTTCGTCCTGTAGCAACTGCGCAGGATATATTGGAGCTTAGAGAAGCGGTATCGCTTGTAAGCGTATCGGAGGCGATCAAAAACTATATTATCGCCCTTGTGAGCGCAACGCGTAATAGCGAATACATAACGCTTGGCGCGTCACCAAGAGCATCCCTTGCACTGATGAAGGCGTCGCAAGCTTGCGCACTTTTACAGCATCAAACGTATGTAACGCCTGAAAACGTAAAGGTAATTGCGGAGTTTGTGCTTGCCCACAGACTTATTTTGTCGAAGGAAGCCGCCATGAATGGGCTTACAAAGAATAAGGTGATTGAAAAAATAGTTTCGTCCGTGGACATTCCGACGAAATAAAGATGTATTGATGTCATATTGAAATGAAAAAAATTAAAAAAAGAACTAAAAGGCCCGTAAGGTTTCATATTGCAAAAAACATAGCGGCAGTTGTAATAACGCTGCTGCTGTTTGCGCTGGCAATGTGGATACATGACGGGTTTTTTGTTATGCTTATCACCTTTGCAATGTGTGCCATGGGTGTGTGCCTTGTGCAGATATTGCTTGCACCGCTGCTGATAAAGCTTGACAACAGCTATGAAAAAATAACGGCGGAAAGAGGCTTGCCGTATCAGATAGTATGTAATGTGCGACATATTTTCCCGTGGGCGTGGACGAAAATATATGCGGTCTTTACTATGTCGGAAAGTGCAGACGCAAAAACAAAAAAGTACTATAATATGAGTTTTAGCGGCGGATTCAGCGAAAAATTATCGGTGACAGTGACACCGCAATACAAGGGGAAATATTACGCCGCTGTTTGCGAGCTGTACGTTTCCGACGTGCTTGGAATATTTACACGCAAAATAAAGGGAAAGATGCCTGAAAAGGAAAATCTTTATGTAACACCGCGAAGCTTTGTGCCGAAAACTTATGCAAATGCATCAGGCGGGCTTGACGATATGGCAAAGCAAGCGCAGATATTGGCAGATAATATGTCTGTCAGTGTTCCGCGTACGTACACAAAGGGCGATCCGCTGAAAAGAGTGGATTGGAAGACCACGGCAAGAAAAAGAGAGCTTTATGTAAAATCCTTTGATGAGGATGACGGAAATTACGTGAGCGTTATTATGCTTGCGCAAACTGACAGCCGTGAAAACGATACGATAGCGGCGGAAATAGCGGTTGCTGCTGCAAATAAAGCTTTTGCGTTACACGCTCCGTCCGTACGTATATTTCAAGCGCATACAAAGCAAGAGAAGATCGTAAGCGAGCAAACTATGTATAAATTGAAAATGGAGTTTGCCGAAGAGTCTACGGTCAATGAAAAAACAGATGCGGAACGGCTGAAAAACATCCTTGTACACACAGATAATGCGGCAATTGTGATAATCCCGCATACGGCAAGTGAACAGGTGATGAGCATTGTTGCGGATATGGCGGAAAACGCAACGGTTTATGTGCTCGGCGCGGAGTGCGCTCCGCCGATACTTAAAGATAAAAGCAATCTTAACGTTATTGCGTTAAAGTCGCTGTCTGAATGGCAACAATTCATAACAGGTGGAAAACAGGACTGATGAAGGGAGGAAAGAGCGATGAGAAAAAATAACGGTTGGCGATATGCGGTGTCGTATATCGTAGGTGTGGCGTGCGTGTGCGCTCTTTCCGCGCTTGTCTGTTCTCAGCTTTTTACAATAATGTACGACAGGGAGCTTACGGCATCTGCTGTAAAAATGGCAATATCGGTTGCTTTTTTTGTCGGCGTGTTGGGTTATAATAAAAAAATGTTCCTTGCGGTCGGTGCAGTTGCCGTGGTTTTCGGCGGAATAATGTTTTGGCACGATCACGAGTCGATAATGCAGTTTTTGAAATCCTTTATTGCTTGGGTGCCAAACCATATGTTTTATCTTGATGTGCCGTACAATCCGTCGATGGCACCCTTTGGTCAGTACCTGATATCTGTTGCAATTTTTTTGTGCTTGTATTTTTTACTTATGAAGGTTCGCCTTACGAAGATCGTTTGTATTATCGGCGTTGCGGCACACGTGACATTTTTTGAGCTTTGCAGCTTGCGTATGTACATAAATATAAATACAGAAAAAGTGCTCATATGCATGGTGATTTTTTTGAGTATAATGCTGTATTTTTTCACTGCAGGGAAAAAGCCGCGTGAGGACAGCATTACAGCGCGAAGCGTGCCTGTTATAGCGGTAACGCTGGCGGTCTGCTTGACGCTTGCTCCGGTTTATAATATGTTCGTGCGCAATTATGCCATAGAGGAAACGCTGATGTCGATGCTGAACGGAAGCGGACAGGGCGGCGAAATGAGCGATGTGCTTGCATTTGAGCTTAAAAGCGGATTTGCCTCGTCGAAGGAAAAAAAGCTTGGCGGTCCCCTGAAGCTGGATAAGACATATTGCTTTATTGTTTCTCATACGGAGCCTGTCTTGATACGCGGAGCTGTTTATGACGATTACACGGGCCAAACATGGATTCGCCGAAGCAGGAGCGTTTTCGAGCTTGACAATGAGGCTCATGGAAGCCGCATGATGGTTAAAACGACGGAAAAATATAATGTTCCTTTTTCCATCGACAGCGAATACATTCAAAATCAATATAAGGCGGGAAGGATTTTTGATTATACCGTATCGGATGTTGCCGTAAATACAAAAACGCTGTTTTTACATATAAATACGTTGAAAACGGGATTTTTGCGAAAAGGTGTGCCTATAAAAGCTACAAAAACAGGCGAAGCCTTTGTTGCGGAGGCTATGGAAAGAAAGGACGAATACCGCGTATCTTATGTTTCACCCGATACAAGCTCTATGACGTTTGAGCTTGTTTTGGACAAGCACAAAAACAGCGCCTATAGCGGTGTCGATCCTGTCTATATGAGTACGGAGAATATATCAAACGGCGTGCGCGAGCTTGCGTATGCGGCGACAAAGGGATACGAAGATAATTGGTCAAAAGCCAATGCAATATGTGAATATTTGCGCAATAACTATACATATACTTTAGATACGAGAGAGCTTACGGGCGATTACAACTTTGTTGACAGCTTCCTTTTCGGCGACGGACGAGGATATTGCACGTATTTTGCCTCGGCAATGGTTGCAATGGCAAGAAGTGTGAACATACCTGCCAGATATGTTGAAGGATATCGCGTTGATGGAAGCGGAATAACAAGAGTCTTAAATGCAAATGCCCATGCATGGGCTGAATGCTGGGTGCCAGGAGTCGGATGGATGAGCTTTGATCCTGTTGCGGCCTCTGACTTTGCGGAAAATGCGAACGCCACAAACAGACCGAAACCCACCAAAACGCCGACGCCTACTCCTATGGAGGAGCTTACACCGACCAAGACGCAAGGAGCTGATACGGCAACGCCTACACCTGTGGAAAAGCATGTGGAGACGCTCGGCGAAGGTAAAGTGAAAACAATAATAACTGTGTTGGCGGTACTGCTCGCCGTTGCGGTGATAGTGATGATAAAGCGCGAATATGTAAAGAGGCTTCTTATTCGCCGCCGCAGAGGATTTGATGCTGATGAACAGCGGGCGATGTATGAGGAGCTTATGCTTATGCTTAATAAGCTTGGAATTGATCGAAAAGCAGGGGTGAGTGTACGGGAGTTTTTCCATGAGCTGCCCAACGAATCAGCAAAGTGGATAGACAAGAAAAAAATGCCCGAAAAAATGTACACATGGATGAAAGACAGTTTGCGCGAGTATTACTGGGCACGTATGAAGGACTGCGGAGACGCAATGAGCGCGCTGTTTTATGGAGGCTGTGTTGCGGACAGAAAGCAACAGGAGGCTGTTTGTGCTGTATACGAGTATTTCGCAGAGCTTTTAAAACGGAAAATGACACCGCCCTTGTATTATTTGTGGTTCCGCCGTGCAAAGAAGCAAAAGAAGGACTAACAGCGAAAAAAGCGGAGTAGCTTAAACGGCAAAGTGGAGAGTAAAAAAATCGAACGGTGCGAAAACTCACCAAATTCACCGTAATCCAAATATACAAATATAAATTTTGTGAATTTTGCACAAAATAGCGGGAAAATGTCCTAAATGAAAAATGTGAATTTTGTCGATAAATTCGCGTTTTTGTGCAAAAGCGATAAAAAACAAAAGAAAAAGTGGCGAAAGTTTGTAGAAAAAAACACTTTATTTCTTTTGGAATTTGTTATATAATAGGTATAACCAACTACGGGCATATTATAAATTGATATAAATCGTGTCTGTACATACGTCATAACAAAAAATAAACAGGAGGTTCACTCATGGCAAGTTTAAACTTTAAGAACGTCTCCAAGAAGTATCCTGGCGGCGTTGTAGCTGTCTCCGACTTCAACCTTAAGATCGAAGACAAAGAATTCATCATTTTGGTCGGCCCCTCCGGTTGCGGTAAGTCCACAACCCTTAGAATGATCGCAGGTCTCGAAGAGATCACAGAAGGCGAAGTTTACATCGGCGACAGACTTGTAAACGAAGTTGCTCCCAAAGACAGAGATATCGCGATGGTTTTCCAGAACTACGCTCTTTATCCCCATATGACAGTTTTTGATAACATGGCTTTCGGTCTTAAGCTCAGAAAGACACCTAAGGAAGAAATCAAAAAGCGCGTTGAAGAGGCTGCTCGCATCCTCGATATCGCTCACCTTCTTGACAGACGCCCGAAGGCTCTTTCCGGCGGTCAGAAGCAGCGTGTTGCTTTGGGACGTGCTATTGTTCGTGAACCCAAGGTATTCTTACTTGACGAACCTCTTTCCAACCTTGACGCTAAGCTCCGTGCACAGATGAGAACAGAGCTTTCTAAGCTCCACAAGAAGCTCGGCACAACGTTCATTTACGTTACTCACGACCAGGTCGAAGCTATGACCATGGGTACAAGAATCGTTGTTATGAAGGACGGCTTCATTCAGCAGGTTGACACACCGCAGAGACTTTACGAGCAGCCGGCTAACAAGTTCGTTGCAGGCTTCATGGGCTCTCCGCAAATGAACTTCCTCGATGCAACGATCGAGAAGCAGGACGGCGTTGTATACGCAAAGATCGGCGATTACGCTCTTAAGCTTCCCGATTCCAAGGCTAATGCTGAACCTCTTCAGGAGTACATCGGCAAGCAGGTCGTTATGGGTATCCGTCCGGAATGCATCCACGACGAAGACGTATATCTCCAGACTCTCTCCGAGTCCGTTATTGATACAGACGTTGAAGTTACTGAGCTTATGGGTGCTGAGACATATCTCTACCTCAGCTTCAAGGATCAGTCTCTCACAGCTCGTGTTTCCTCTCGTTCCACAACGAAGAGCGGCGACAAGGTCAAGGTTGCTCTTGATATGTCTCGTGCACACTTCTTCGATGCTGACACAGAGCAGACAATCATTAACTAATAAGCTACATAAAAAGAGTCGTATCGTTATCGATACGACTCTTTTGTCTTGCGTTTTTTAAGGGCGTTATCCGAGCCAACTGTAAAGATCTTCGTTCAGCGTAAGCGTTGCGGCTGAATTTGAAAATTCAAATATTGTGACCATAGGGCTGTAGTTGTTTGCGCCGAGATACGTTGTCATGCCTTGCTCGTTGGTTATTTTATTAATGCCGTTATAGCCGAGAACCGTTCTGCCTGACGGAGAACTCATTTGTAAATCAACAAAAGAGTTAAACTCGCTTTGAGAAACGGGCAAAAGCGTTTCGTTTACGACAAAAGCCATCTGTGTTCTTCCATAATAACCCCATTCGACAATTACGGTGAAGCGTCCGTTTCTTTCGCTGTTTCCCATACCGTATCTTGACTGCATGGGCAAAAATGCGTAAGGCGCTTGAGTCGCTTCGTAAATCTTTTTTAAATTCGGCCATTCATTCGAAGCGTTTGGACCTGTATAAAGTCCGTGATGGGTGATTTGAATGATATCGCACTTGAAAGCGGAAGTTGCATAATTGTTGAACATAGCCAATGAAGCATCGTCAGCGGCATCTCCGTAGGAAAGAAGGCTTGCGCCTGCGCCTACGACCTTCATCACTATGCTGGAATTATTGTAATATGTAATAGGTGAAGAGGGTGTTGCAACAAGGTCGGGAGTGTAAAGCATCTCAAGGGTAGCGTTGCCGAAATAGTATTTTATCCCTGCGTGGGGATTTATGCGCACGGCATTTGGAAAAGCGTTTTTCCACGTGTTGTCGAAATCGGAGACATTGCAATCGAGAGGACTTATGGCGTTATTGGCGGGAATATTATGTATCAGATATTCAACGGTTACACTATTGCTGTATTTTAATGAAAAAGAGTACATAATTCCCGTATGGTCTACGTGACCGTGCGAAAAGCTCCACGCCTTAATGATGTATTTACCGTAGCCGTCCTTAGCGATGTCCATTTTTTCGAGAGCATTGTAAAGATTATCCGCGCAAGGAGTGTTATTGAAACCGCCGTCAAGGATAATTGCGCTGCCGTCTGACAGTTTTATAACATAGCACATACCGATAAGTGGGTTGTCTTTTTCATTTACACGTTCAGTGCCTATTTGTACTATCTGAATTGCACCTTTATCCGTGGCTTCGTTGGGACTCAAAACAGACATTGCCTTTTCATCGACACTTTCCCACAGTATTTTCATGGTCTTGTCGTTTTCGTGCCAATACATTGTGACAAGGTGGCTGTTTTTGGCGAGAACAATAGTTTCAAATTTTGCGCCGTCTATCATATCTGTATCCAAAACAGAGAAATCCTCATCGGTGAAACTTTTAATTATGTAATCTTTCGATTTAACGTTTTTTATAACTGCTTCGGTACAGCCTGTGGTTGTTGAAAAAACAGCATCGGGATTAAGCGCGGAAGCTATTTCAGAGGGCATTACTGTTGAGGGCGCTTTAGTGGGAGTTGCTGTTATGAAGCTTTCGGACGATATCATTTTCAACAGTGCAAGAACATCGGTTATATCTATGATTCCGTTGCTATTAATATCTCCAAGCCCGTTTACGTTCATGCTGTCATCCGTCACTTTTTTCAGCAAAAGCAAAACGTCGTTGATATTTACGCTTCCATCCTTGTTGCAATCACCGATATAATCTGCCGCTGCAGGCATCCATCCCAAAGCAATAATAAAGATAGATAGGATGAAGCAAATAATGGTGATACACATTTGTTTTTTCATTTTTTTCCTCCTTACAAAATCGTATGAATATAATTGTATCACAAGCTGAAATTATTGTCAATAATCAAGCGGTCTTTCATAAAGTGGATAAAAAAGCAGTGAATTCCCAAAGTAAATTCCACTGTGGAATTTACTTTGGGAATTCACTTTTTTATAAATTGTCAATATTAAAATAAAAAAACGCTTGACATACAGATGGATATGTGATATAATTCCAAAGCACAAATGAATAAAGAACTTATCAAGAGTGACGGAGGGAACGGCCCTATGAAGTCCGGCAACCTGTTTTATTATAAGGTGCCAAATCCGACGGCGATCATATCGGCGGCAGATGAGCAAAAAGCGATTGAAACTCCCTGCAAGCCGAGCAGGGAGTTATTTGTTTAATTTGTATAAAATAATGTTATATAAAAACCGCAAAGAAGCGGGGAAGGAGTTAAAATGTCACATTTTCTTTTTACATCCGAATCGGTGACGGAAGGACATCCCGATAAAATATGCGATCAGATCTCTGACGCTGTGCTTGACGAAATAATAGCTAAAGACCCCATGGCTCGTGTAGCCTGCGAAACAACTGTTACAACGGGTATCGTAATGGTTATGGGCGAAATATCCACATCCTGCTACGTTGATATTCCGAAAACGGTACGACGTGTCCTTGAAGAAATAGGTTATAACAACGCGGAGTTTGGCTGTGACGGCAAGACTTGTGCAGTCGTTACGTCTATCGACGAGCAGTCTGCTGACATCGCAATGGGCGTTGACAAAGCGCTTGAGGCGAAAAACGGCGAGATAGCTGATTATGACACAGGTGCAGGCGATCAGGGTATGATGTTCGGCTACGCTTGCAATGAAACGAAGGAGCTTATGCCCTTGACGATATCCCTTGCGCACAAGCTTGCGAAAAAGCTTGCAGACGTGCGCAAATCAGGGGAGCTTGATTATCTCAGACCTGATGGCAAAACACAGGTAACCGTTGAATATGACGAAAACCGCAACCCCGTCCGCGTTGATACAGTTGTTGTTTCCACGCAGCATTCTCCCGACGTTTCTCTTGAGACGATACGCGAGGATATGATAGAGCACGTTATCAAGCCTGTCATCGACAGCAAGCTTATGGATGAAAAGACGAAGATATTCATAAATCCCACTGGCAGATTTGTTATCGGCGGACCTCACGGCGACAGCGGTCTTACGGGAAGAAAGATAATCGTTGATACATATGGCGGTGTCGGTCGTCACGGCGGCGGCGCATTTTCGGGTAAGGACCCCACAAAGGTTGACCGTAGCGCGGCATATGCGGCACGTTACGCGGCAAAAAATATCGTAGCGGCAGGACTTGCAAGTCGCTGCGAGGTGCAGCTTGCATACGCTATCGGTGTTGCAAAGCCTGTTTCCGTTATGGTCGATACTTTCGGCACGGGTGTTTTGGATGATGCGGTTATAGCTGAAGCGGTGGAAAAGGTTATTGACCTTCGTCCTGCGGCTATAATTGAGAAATTCAAGCTTCGCCGTCCTATCTATAGGGCTCTTGCGGCTTACGGTCATATGGGCAGAGTTGACCTTAAAGCACCTTGGGAAGAGACGGATGTAGCTGAAAAGCTTGAAAAAATTTGCAAAAAGGCATGATTGTTTCTAATTGGATAGTCAAATTTCGTTGAAAAAGACGGAAAAAAAGCCTTTATTCCTTCAAAAAGCATTATACCAGTTGACAAAAGGATTGAAATAGTGTATAATGAATAAACTATAATAAAGGCGAAAGCCTGAAATAAAAAAAGGAGAAAAAATCATGGCAAAAAGACTTATTGCTCTCTTGGCAGCAGTAGCAATGCTCTTCACTTTTGTCGCCTGCCAGCAGGGCGGACAGGGTGGATCTGACGCTACACCTACTCCGGCTCAGGGCGGAGATGACGCTACACCGACTGAAGGTGTTGATTACACCGAAGGCGGCAAGTGGCTCAACATACCCGGCGCAAACGACAACATGGATTGGCGTCTTCCCGCGATGGAATTCAAGACAACTGAAGTTGTTTTCCTTAACCATGGCGAGATCGCACAGCCCGACATCGAAAGATTCTCTGCATTCCGTGATGGTTACGGACTTTCTCACACAACAGTAACTGTTGGTCCTGAAGATCGTATCACAAAGTTCGTTTCTTCCGTTATGTCCGAAGAAGCTCCCGACATCTTTGTCTACAGCTTCCTTCCCTCTATGGTAAATAAGGGATATGTACAGCCTTGGGACGATTATATGGATATGAGCATTGGTCTTTGGGACAAATACCGTGCATCTGCTGAAACTCTCAAGTACAAAGGTCATTACTATTCCGTAGGTGCTCAGCAGGCTCGCTGGGACAGCGCTGTATTCTACAACGTATCTATTTTTGAAGAGCTTTCTCTCAAGTCTCCCAAGGAATATTACGACGAAGGCAACTGGACATGGACAACAATGCGTGAGCTTGCAAAGCAGGCTACAGTTGACGCTGACGGCGACGGCACACCCGAGATCTACGGCTTTGCTGCTGATACAGGTTCTTGCTTCGTATACTCCACAGGTACAGCTTTCGTTACATTTGATAGCGCTGCAGAGCTTGGTGCTTCCAACAATATGAGAAGTGACGGCGTTGCCCGCGCAATGCAGTTCTATACGGATCTTATTGTTAACGACGGCGTTACTCTTTGGGGCTCTGACCTTCGCAACGAATTCGCAGCAGGTCAGATCGCTATGTATCACCCCGATGCCGCTTGGTATTGCTTTGGATGGGTCGATATGATGAAGGCTGGAACAGTTGCTCTCGTTCCCTTCCCGAAGGATCCCGATGCTGATGCTTACTACATCAAGGAAGTTTACGGCGACTATATGATAGGCGCAAACTGCAAGAACCCCGAAGGCGCTGCTGCTTACGTTCTCAGTGCAATGTATGATCAGCTCAACACAAACGATCATATTGAAAAGACAAATGAAGAGCGTTTTGAAGCAGGCGGCTGGTCCAATGAGATCGACGATATGATTCAGGAAATGTGCTACAGCGAAGATAAGGTTCCTGTACAGATGACATGGATCACATTCGAGCTTGGCGAATATTGGGGCGACATCTGGTTCGGACCTCACCTTGGTGAGCCTTGGTCTGCTATAGCTGAAGCTGTTTATCCGAAGGTTCAGGATAACATCGTCAGAGTAATGGAAGGCTAAAATTACTTAAATAAAAAACGGTGCATTGAAAAATGCACCGTTTTTTGCTTGGAGAAAAAAACAAGACCGATCCATTTCTGAATCGGTCTATAAAGCCCCACTTAGCCGTGTAGTCAAAATTCAAAACCTGCAACTCTTAGCAGGTTGGTGTCCTCCCCAGTGGTTCGCGCTCCCTTCGTCCAACGTACGTACCCGACTTAAAAAAGTCTTCGCGCAGCCGGGAGGTCTGCAGTCCGCACCGGGAGTCCGGACTCCATTAATGATGTGTTGGATTTGAATTGTGACTGATCACATACTTTGCAGGAAAGTAGCTTACGTTATTATTATATACTATATCATTGAAAAATACAAGAGGATTTTTTTGTATTTTTTTAGTTTTTATAAGAGATTTCCTGCTTTGCAGGGAAAAGCTATGTAGCTTTTTTTACAATACGTTTTCCTTTTGGTTTTAATTTATTGAATTTAAAAAGCTCATCTATGGTGATGTCGAACGCCTTTGCGATTTCAGGCAACAGCATGACGTCTGGGCAGGAGATTTGTTGCTCCCATTTTGACACGGACTGTGTACAGACACCAAGGAGTTGTGCAAGCTCCCTTTGAGTCATTTCTTTTTCTTTTCTATAATATGCAATAGATATACCTATTTCAGCTTTTTTCTTCATTTTGTGTTCCTCCGTGTAGTGCTATTTCACGCTTTTTGCCATTTCGATAACAGTTGCAGTGTCTATACCTCTGCCATATAGCTCAAAGACATAGTTATCAAACCATATCAGCCTGATGCTGCCATCGTCATATAAAAACATTTTACCTGCACTTTTTCCAATGATAACTGTTTTCATTTTGCATTCTCTTTTTACTTTTATAATAGCGTGTCTCGGCCGTTGGGAAAAAGTAATGAGTTCTTTATCACTTGTCCTTATTTCCATTAATAAACCGTAGTTGTGGGGATACATTTTACTTGTGGGCCAGTCATATGGAATATAAGATGGAATGATTTCCTCCTCGATAGTTGCAGGAGGGTTTTCACCTGATTTCGCCATAAACTGCAATGTGTAAAACTGGGAGTTTTCGCTGATTTTGATATTTTCAACTGCAGCGCCAACGTGCATTGTATATGTACCCATAATGAGGAATGTTGCACTCAAAACAGCAACGGCGATCATAGCGACATGCTTCAGCATGCTGTTCCAAGGCTTTTCTGCTTTTGCTTTTCTTTTTGCCTTGTTCCATATTCTTCTATACATTTTTTCATCTGACAGGAGTTTATCCTCGCTAAAAACAGCCTCTGTCTGTGCGATATCCTCGTCAATAATATGCTGTATTGCATGCTTTAAAACAATTTTAAATTGATTATCATCTATCTTAGCCATTTATATAGTCCTCCAATTCGCGCCTCAGTATCTTTAAGCTTCTTTGCAAAATCGTTCCGACAGTAGAGGGGTTGAGCCCCATCTTTTTGGCAATTTCGGAATTTTTGTTGTCAAAATAAATTTTATACATAACTATTTGCTGCGCTCGCTCGTCCAGTTTTTTTATTGCTTTTACTAAATGCTCTAAGGCTTCGTTTTGTATTACTTCTGATATAATATTACAGCTCGAAGCAATATCGTCGTCAAAAAGCTCATCGTTATCATTTTTTTGAGCGTTGCTTACTGAAAAAGCATTCATATGGCTTTCCTTTTTTCTTTTTCTCATAATGTCAAGACATGACAACCTGGCATATCCAAAAATATTTCGTTTTATGTTTTCTTCCTCAAGAGTCATCAGTGTATCGATATTTTGAATTACACGGATGAACGTATCAGTAGTTGCGTATTCTGCGCTGTCCTTATCCGAAAGTTTACCAAAGTGGTATCGGTATACAGCCTTATGATATTGCAGGTAAAGCTGTTCCGCCAAATCATTTGCGTCGCAATCCAAGCTCGCTAATATAAAAAACATTTTTTGCCTTCCTTTTTACGCCTTGTTGTTTAACTGTAAAAATGCCCCCTATATATATATTACGTTCGAAATTTAATTTTGTCTCACTTTTTTCAAAAAAAATTAAAAAAATTTTAATTATACAGAAAAAACGAGGCGTTTTCCGCCTCGTTTTACTGTAAACAGCTTATTTCATGCCGTTTTCGTAGCTTTCGATCATCTTCTTGACCATCTGGCCGCCGATGGAACCTGCCTGCTTTGCAGTAAGGTCGCCATTATAGCCCTGCTTAAGAGAAACGCCTACATCGCGAGCAGCTTCCATCTTAAACTTTTCAAGTCCTTCCTTAGCTTCGGGAACTAAATGATTATTCTTTGCCATTTTAATTTCACTCCTTTAATTTTGACTGAACGTTGCAAAAGTATTTTTGCATTTCATCCGTTCAGCTACGTTAGTATTATATCTCTTCGCAACCGATTTATGATTGGTAAATTTTTATTTAAAGACAGAAAAAAAGCCTTTATTCTTGAGGCTTTATACCTGAAGAATAAAGGCTTTAAACGGATTTTGGTTTTAGTTAGCAGTGATATTTTTCAGCGCCGCTAAAACGTCGTTGATGTTAAATTCACCGTTTTTGTCAACGTCAACACGGGTGTTGACCTCGCTGTCGGAGGATACGGATTTAAGCAAGCCAAGAACGTCGTTAATGTTTATCTGAAGATCAAGGTTTTCATCGCCGACTTCTGCTTCAATAATGGCATATATCGCCGATTCTTCAGCAGTAAACATAACCTTTTCATCTTCAAGCTCAAAAGAAACTCTTGTAAATTCTCCACTCTCTTTATCTACCATATAAACGCAGGTGAGCGACTTGTCATAATCTGCAGGAAGATCGAAGGTGTAATTACCGTTGGCTGTGATATTATACGCCGTGTTTTCAAGCTCGTTGAGGATTTCGGTTATTTGCTGTGCCTCGTCCGATGCGTCATCTATGGCGGTCAAGGTTATTCCGATAATGGCATAGTAACTGAAGTGATCTGTTTCAAATGTAACGCTTCCGTCTTCGTTAACGGTTGTTTCGCAAGGTGTCACGTTGCCGCTATCGTCAACATAAACGACTTGTATAGTGTTGTATTCCTCGGTCGTTTCGGGTGCGGGAACAGTTACCTCTACAATGCCGCCCGGCTGAACAGGTGCGTTGTTGACCATTAATGTGATGTCGTAAGCGCTTATGACGTCAGCCTGTTCATTGGGCTTTTGCTCGAAGCTATCCTGAACGCTGTCGCTGATATCGTCCATAACGGTATCGTCAACCTTTTCAGCGGAAAGCTGTGCGTTGTCGTAGATAACAGCGGAACTGTCGTCGTTAATGGTTATTTTTACATCGCTGTCGGGAGAAATTATTTCGTCGATTTTGACAATCTTATCGATGGGCTCTGTTTTGGTGTGAGAGCACGTGACGCAAGTAAAGGTCGTTTCGCCTTCCTCATCTTCCGTGGGCTCTTTTGTAACGACGCCGTCGTCCCATTCGTGAGGCAAAGTCTCAAAGCTGTCGCAATTGTCGTCCAAGCAGTCGCGCTTGTGATTTTCGTCGCCGTCGGGATACCAATCAGACCAAGTGCATTCATGAACTAATTTATCGATGGGCTCTGTTTTGGTGTGAGAGCACGTGACGCAAGTAAAGGTCGTTTCGCCTTCCTCGTCTTCCGTGGGCTCTTTTG